>CAZOLK010000045.1:0-30067 GCA_964580325.1 uncultured Verrucomicrobiota bacterium
TCGGTTTATCTCGCATGATATGGGTTTCCCGTGTAAAAGTTATGGACGATCTTCGAAGCTTCGATTCCGTCGTTTTCATTTCAGTGTATGGCGTCATTTACACTTCCTCTTTACGATAAACCGCCGATCCCTTCGAGTGGGTCGAGCCCTCGATGGGCATTACCCCGCCTACGCCTCTACTACGAATCGGTCCGACTAGTACCACACCGGCTAACCGTTACGTGGGCTGGATGGTCCAGCTTGCTGTTTACAGCTTTTCTTGGCGCACTCATGTTCTTCTCGCTCCTTGATCAAGAATGACATCATCCACAACAAAACCGTTTGTCTTTAAGGCTAAAATAAGCATGACTGGAAACATAAGAAAATGTATGAGCAGTGACAAGTCATCTTTGCCCCAGATCTCAGGGCAGGCCCATGCAAACCCAAGATTCAAACGCCCTCCACCAGCTTAAACCGCGCATGCAACAGCGGCAGGTCCACGGACTGGCACGCCAGCACAACCTCCTGGTTGAGCGGGGGCGCCGCGGCCAGGACCAGCTTGGTCTCCATGGCCAGGTCAGGGATCAGAAAAACGCTCTGCCGGTCACGCTGCTCGACCATGACCCCCCTGCCCTTCCAAGCCTTGGCCCGTTTCAGCCAGACCAGTTTCCAGTGCTCGTTGGCGTCCCGCTCCGTCCTACCGATCCGCTGGACCCCGACTTGGGCTTCGCTGATGCGCAGGGACAGGGTCTCGTCGTCCAGAAGCTCACGACCAGTCAGCCAGGCGCGAAGTTGCTGGTGAACCAGCAGGTCACTGTAGCGCCGCAACGGACTGGTGGCGCGACAATAGACATCCAGCCCCAGCCCGGCATGGGGGCCGGCCGTGGTGGACACCACAGTGCGCTTGAATTGCTTACGATAGGCAAACTTAGCGGCCAGATCCTGGGGCGCCGCTTCCTGGTTCGGCGGCGGCTGGGTAGCATAAGGCATGGGCAATCCCTGTTCATGGGCCAAACGGGCCACGGCACACCCTGCGAGCAGCATCGCGTCAGTGACCAGATCGCGCACGGGACCGGTGTACAGAGGTTGCAGATGCACTTCACCTTCGGCATCAACCCACAACTTGACTTCGGGCAGATCAAGCCGGGCAGCGCCATGATCCAGGCGCCATTGGCGGAAGCGCTCCATATGTTCGCGGAGTTCGACCAGCGGCGACTGGTCCAGCATGGTATCAGCCTTGGCATAGCTGCAGCGGCGCACCTTGACCTGTGAGAGCACGATCCGCGTATCCACGATCTCGGCCCGGTCATCCAGGCGAATGCCGATAGACAGCGCCGGCGAAACCGGTTGCAGCCCCAGGCCGAAACGCGCAATCATAGCCTGCGGCAGCATGGACGTGATCCGTTCCGGCAGGTAGCTGGTCGCACCGCGTTCGCGCGCGACCGTATCCAGGTCAGACCCGGGTCCGGCCAACGCTGTCGGATCGGCCACATGCACCCAGACCCGCTCGCCATCCCAGCTCAATGCATCGTCCGGATCCTGGTTGCCTTCATCGTCAATCGCCAGCGCGGTCAAACCGGTCAAGTCAAGCCGCTCCTCCACAGGCAACGCATCCAGCGGCAGGTCACCCGGCTCAAGGTTCAGGTTGTTGCGTTTCGGATACGGGTTGCTGGTTTCGTCCCAGACCTTGAGCTTGATCAACAGGCGATGGGCCTGCTCGGGAACCGCTTCGATCTTCAGCTCTTTCATCACGCGCGATTTCTCGGCCTGGCCCAGAGCTACGGCTTCTACTTTGCGCAGGCGTTCGCGATCCTGTTCGCTATCGACCTGTCCCTGGCGCACGCGATCCATGAATGCACGCCACTCGCAAGACTCGCGCTCTTTCGCTTCCCGGGCCTGACGCAATTGGTCGCGTTCCTCACGCGGCACAGCAGACACGGTTTCCAGGTCGCCACGAAACCAGAGACCCTCATGCAACAGCAGCCATGCCGACCATGCGCTCTGAGGAGTGTTTTCACCAAAAGCCAATTCGCAGAACTCGGCAAAAGGCAAAGCCTCGCCCTGCATCAATTCCCATACGCCTTCGATATCGCCCTGAGCCCGACTTAACGCGGCCAAATGCTTCAAGGGACCCGTATGCAGCAAAGCGACATCCTTATTGCGCACGCGCTTGACCTCACCGCCATCCACTTCGATCTCGATCTTTTCGCCCAACCGCACCACCCGCGCGGCACCGCCTTTATAAAGAACTAAACTGTCCGGTCGTATGGTCATGGATCATTTTGGCAGTAGGGGCATCTTGCCCCTGAACTTTCCGAAAGCCTGGTTTTCATTCGTCATTTTCAAAAATTTCAAAGCAACGCTGTACTGAAATAGCGCTCCGCGCGATCAGGCAGGAATGTGGCGATATTGCCTTTGTACCGGGCCGCGATCCTGCGCGCGGCCCACACGTTGGCGCCAGAGGAAATCCCGACCAGCAACCCTTGGTTGGCACCCAGAGCGCGGGTGGTATCAATGGCGTCCTCGTCCGACACCTCGAGGATTTCATCCACCATCGATGCATCCAGAATAGGCGGTATAAATCCGTCGCCAATGCCCTGGATCTGGTGCAAGCCGGGCTCATGCCCCAACAGGGCGCTGACGTTCCTGGGTTCCACGGCAATGATGCGCACATCCGGCTTGCGCTCTTTGAGAAACGAACCCACGCCCTGCATGGTGCCGCCGCTGCCAATGCCGGTGACCAGGAACTGGATGTCGCCGGACATCTGGCGCCACAATTCATGCGAGGTTTCCTCATAATGCACACGCGGATTGTCGGGATTCTCGAATTGCTGGGGCATAAACACGTGCGGATCAGCCGCGGCGATTTCACACGCCTTGTTGACCGCGCCGAGGATGCTCGCCTCGTCCGGCGTCAGCACCAGGTCGGCGCCGAGCGCACGAATGATTTTCTTGCGCTCCTCGCTCATGCCCTCGGGCATGACGATGCGTACCTGGTAACCCTTAATTCTGCCGACCAGCGCAATGCCGATACCGGTGTTGCCGCTGGTCGGTTCGACAATGATGGAATCCGGTTTGAGGCGACCGTCGCGTTCGCCGCCTTCAATCATGGCCTGGGCCACACGATCCTTGATGCTACCTCCGGGATTGAGAAATTCGGCCTTGGCATAGATGTCTTCACCTTTGAGCCGAATCAGGGGCGTGTTGCCGATCAAGTCCAACAGGTTATCCGTGGTCATACCTGGCGTCTTTCTTGAGGTTGTCGAGCGATGTCAGAATCTCTTCGCGGAAAATATAGCCGCCACCTTCGCGCAAATGTCCTCCGGCCGTGATGAAATCATAGACCGTGCGCTGCAGCGAGGTTGCGAGATCCTCACGGCGCAGGCGTTTGATGTTTTCTACGTTGCCGAAAACGCGATAGACGTGCTCGCGCCCGCTTTCGGCCACGGGAAAGCGATGAAACAGGTTCTGGAACCGCACAATACCGCTGTCTGCCGGCAGCAACTGTTGGTATTGAATATCCATCAGCCAGGACGTACACATAAAGCCTTTGAAGGCGACCAGCGGCATGTAGCGCGGGAAAAAATCGAGGGCATTCCGAAACGCGTCCAGGCATTCGTCGCGTGCGGGGGGCGCGCTGTCGTCGGGGATTTGGACCTCCAGCATGGGATCCCCATCCTGGAGTACGCACTCCCAAGCGTCGCGCCGCAATACGATCGGCTTTTGCTCGGCATGGCCCTGCTTGGAAACAGGGTATCCGCACACTTCTATTTCGCTTTGATCGAGGGTCGCGATCCAGGCCTTGGCCGAAGTCACCTCGTCAACGCCGTCCACCTGGCCGTATTCGTTAAAAGCCATGCCGTTTTCAGCCAGAGCCTGGCAGGCGCCGGAGGTCCGGTTGCGGAACACCTTGACCGGCCCGTGAAAAGAACCGGGCAGGAACTGAAGCCGACCCAGGCGATAGAGCCGGCCCTGCAGATGGAGCTGCAGCCAACCCAGGATGCGCTTGGAAATGCCGGGACCCATACCCGCCTCCTTGAAATGCTCGGTCCATACCGTGAAGTCTCGCAGGGTCTCGCGGGTGATCTGTTCGGGAACCTGCTTTTCCTTATGCAGAGCCCGCATCTCCGGCGCGCCAGCCAGCGCCAGCAGCAGATAATAGCCGAATTCGTATTCGCGCAGAACATCGTCCAGCTTGGGAAACACGATTTCATAGACCGTGCAACGTTGGTCAGCGTGGTAGAGTTGATGATAATGATGCCAGGCCACACGCGACAAATCGGGGTCATCCGCCACCATGGCTGCCGTTTCAAGCACAAAACGCATGGTATCACCCGGCAGACCGACCCATTCGACCTGGGTCCGGATAAATCCGGGCTTCACAAAAGGCAATGCGCCTTGACCGGGATACAACTCCTCGGACAGCGGCAACTCGAGCAGGAAACGTTTCTTTTCCTTTGCCCGCTTCAATAGCCCGCGAAACGGTGATTTTTTCATACTGTAACTTTCAAAACAAAACATAAGCCAAGAGTCGAATATAGCGTGTCAATACTTGTATGCCATTTTTTTTTAATCTTTTTTTAACATTCGTCATAAACAGGTGCATTTTGCTTGTGGTTTGGCCAAGCATTCTTTTTATTACGGAGACACGGAGACGCAGAAAAAAAGATTTTTCCTGTCATGAAATTCATAGAAGGCTGTTCCGCAAATTCGAGGTGGAGAAGATGCGGCCCGACTTCAAAGGTCTTCTCGCTCAACCATCCCGCGAAAAGCCGGGCAGCATCTTCGCCTCAACACTTCGCCAACGATTTTTTTTCCGTGCTTTTCAGTGAATTCCGTGGTTCCATCCTATTTTGGTTGCGGAATCGACAAACTTTCTGAAATGAACGCTTGCAGGCTGTCTGAAAAAAGATAGAATGCGCCTATTGTTATCCAAATAGAAAGGGAGCATACAGTTCAATGTTTGGTAAAGAAATTGCATGGGCGCTCATACCAGCGGCGGCTTTGGTGTTGGCCGGCGCTGACGAAACAAACGCCGACCGCGTTGTTTTACGCGGCGGAAGCCGTATCGACGCACCGGTTTTGAAACAAAACGAAAAAATCATCGTGCTTGACCTGGGCTTCAATGTGCTCAGTATCCCCCGCGACGAAGTGTTGACCATCCGCAAGCAGGAAAACGACGACGCTCCCATCGACGACGACCAAACACGTCTGTACAGCATGACGCATACCGAACGTCTTTCGACCGTAACCGCGGCCAGACGTTATGCGCCGGCCGTGGTCGTCGTGCGCACGCCCCAGGGATTGGGGTCGGGGTTCTTCGTCAATAACGAAGGCTACCTGATCACCAATTTCCATGTGATCAAAGGCGAAAAGCACATTTCCGTCACCCGTTTTTCCGAGCAGAAAAACATGATGGAGCGCATTTTGCATAAGGATGTGGATATAGTGGCCACGGCGCCTTTTCACGATCTGGCCGTACTGCGGGTCAACGACTTGGACGAAGACATCACGCCGGTCGTGTTCAATCCCGAGGATGACCCGCCGATCGGCGCACGGGTCTTTACCATCGGCAATCCGCTGGGCCTGGAACGTTCGGTGACCGAAGGCGTGGTGAGTCAGACGGCGCGCAACTTCCGTGGTATGCTTTTTCTGCAGATCGACGCGCCGGTCAACCCCGGCAACTCCGGCGGCCCTTTGTTCAATGACCGCGGACAGGTCATCGGCGTGATCAACATGACCGTGCCCACTATGGAAGGGCTGAACTTCGCCATCCCGGCCATGCATGCGCGTTACCTGCTGGACCATATCGAGGCGTTTGCATTTGACGAATCCAATCCTGAAACAGGTTTTGTCTACCCGGATCCGCCACCGCGCCCCGGCAAATTTCTGGACCAACCAACCAAAACGACCAACAACGACAAGGAGAATATGTAATGAACATCCTGAAATTCCTAACCGCCATCACCGCGTTGATCCTCATCGACGCACCTCGTCCGTACGCAGCCCAACGAATGGATTTCAGACCGGACAATGCCATTCTGACCATCCACGTTTCCGACGTGAAACAGGTCTGGGAAGCGCTCAAAATCTGCCCGTTCGGACGTATCTGGAACGATCCGCAAGTACAGGATTTACTGGGCAAGCCCGACTTGCAGGCCTTTTTCAAACAGAAAATGCTGAAGGAAATGAACCAAGAAACCCAGCACCTGATCTTGGAGGAACTCAAGATGCTCAGCGGCGAAGTCGTCTTTTCGGTGAGCCATAATAAGGAAGGAGACGATGCCGACATCTACGCCATAGCCTTTATTAACAAGGACGACTATGACAAAAGCCTGGTCATCGATCAAAGGTTGGATGAAATCAACGACAAGGAAAAGGTGATCATGAAAAAAGACACCTTCCAGGATGTTGAGATCATCGAGATGATCAGCATATCGATGGACGATGAAATGGGCGACGACTTGGGCCGGGAAGGCGAGCCCAGAAAGAAAGTATTCTGGCAGGCTTTTTTGAAAGACACCCTGCTCGAATCGTCGGACAAGGCCTGGCTCGAAAAAACCATTGTCCAGCTCAAAGGTGCCACACTGAACGAACCGAAGAGCACGCCCACCCTGCACATGCGGTTGGATGTCAAGCCGATCTTTGACATCATGGCGGACAAAGAAAAAGAAATCATGGACATGAACGCCGCGCATAGAAACCTGAACCTACCATCGCCGTCAGCCATGTTCGAGGTTCTCGGACTAAAAAACATCAACAACTTGAAGGTGGACATAATTCTGAATAAGGACCGGATGAACACCGATTTCAAACTATCCTTGACCAAGCCGTACAAAGGTCTATTCAACTTGCTGGACACGCGGCCTGTATCGACCGGCATGCAGATCCCGTTCGTACCGCGTGATGCGTTCGCCTACACGGTGGCGCGAATGGATTTGAACGGTCTCTGGAATGCGCTGCCCGGCATTGTCAGACAGATCTCCCCACAGGGCATGGCGCAGTTCCAATTGATGCTGGACACCATAGAACAGACCTTGGGCATTGACCTGGCCAACGATCTGCTGGTCCATCTCGACACTTTGTACGTTTCCATGGTGGCCGACACGGACACGCCGTTCGAGATTTCCGGGCTTCGGCTCAAGGACGAAGAGGCTGTGCGCCAAACCCTGCAAAAGCTCTTTTCCGAAACCAGCATGATCCGTCAGTTTGCCGGCCCCATGCTCCAGGTCGAGAAATTCCGCGAGCGCACGATGTATAAAATCAACAATCCGCAAACCCAGGAAACGCAAGCCATGACCGTGGCCGGCGGCTACTTCCTGGTCGGCGAAGAGGCCAGCATCCATCACGTACTACGCAGCCTTGACGCACCCACAGGCCCGGCGTTCTATAAAAAAGACATGATGGAATCGTTGCGCGGGTTCGTACCCGAAAATGCTTTTGGATTCCAGGTGATCGATTTGGCCAAATTCCTTAAAGCGTTTGCCCAGAGCGTTTTACAGAATACGTCATGGGAAGAAATACAACGCGAAATCGAGGGAGAGCTTTCGGACCAGGACGCCATTCATCCATTTACCAACCTGGATTTCACCAAGATGCCGCCCATCGAGCATCTCATGTCTTTTTTCGGCATCTCCATGAGCTATTCGGTCGACGAACCGGACGGCATCAGCTCGAAGACGGTCTGGACCTATCCCCAACGGTAACCTCATGAAGTGCTCAATTCTGCTGACTCTCATATGGTCGACCACGCTGCTCGGCGCGGCTCCGCTCAAGCCGCGCCCGTTGGCATTCGGCTTTCGCGCCATGGAAATTTACAAGTTCGAGTTCGGGACGCGTCATCTCAAGGTGCTGGACATTGACGGCGACGGCCTGGACGATGCAGCTTTCGTCAACAACCGCGAATCGCGCATGGAGATCCTGATCCGCAAACCCGGCTCACGCAAACCGGAACAAGGGCTGCCGCTCCTCGATGAATATTACCGAAACAGGGGCATGATCGTGGATCAGCAAATCATGCACTACCTTATCGAGGATTTCAACGGCGACCGCAAACCGGACCTGGTCACGTTCGGCGGGCAATTGGGCCTGCGGATCCGCATGCAGAAAGCCGCCGCGGAATTCGCCGCGCCACGCAACCTCTATTTGCGCGATATGCAGGACGTTGTTACGATCAAAAGCGCGGACTTCAATAACGACGATCGTCCCGATCTTGCCGTCTGCCGGCGCAACCTGATCGAAATCCTATGGAACGACGCCAAAAGCACCTTCAAAAAACGCAAGCGTGTCTTTTTTTCCAGGGAAAACGCCCAGAACTGCGAATTCTGCGATATTGATCGCGACGGTCTGATCGACCTGATACTCTATCAACAGAACCCGCAAACCCCTATCATAGTCCGTCTTGGCAAAGGTGACGGTCTGTTCGGCATGGAGCATTCGCTGGAATTGCCGCCCATGCGCTATCTGCGCCTGATGAACGGCGCGCCAGCAAAAGAGCCTTATCTGGCCGCTGTATTGCAGAACGGACTGGGCTTCCGACTCTACGAATTCACCATGATAGCCAACGAACCGCTGCTGGACAGCCGCGAAATCATGCCCCAACGCATCCCCTTGATCGGTTCGTCGCGAAAAAGCTCGCCGCCATGGACCCTGCTACGGGCGGACGAAGACGAGTTTCCTGACTTGCTGGCCGCGGCGCCGGAGCGCAGCCAATTGCACCTCTACCACGGCAGCAAAGCCGGACTGGAGCCGGAGTACACCGAAATAGATACGCTTTCCGATATCCATTCTGTACGTGTTACATCCGGGGGCGACGTGCTGGTCATCAGCCGGCGCGAAAAAGCGGCGGCCCTGCACCGACGCCAGGACCTGAAAAAATTCCCGGTCATGTTGAACACGCCAGGCGAAGTGCTGGCTGGCGATGTGGTCACCACCAACCTCTACCTGCTCTGCCGCAAAGATAGTGCTTTCAAACTCGTGCATGGCGACTTCGCGGGCAAACCGATGAACGCATTGGATCTGGACATGCGCAATGAACCGGAAGACATGCGGGCTTTCAGCCTTGGCGAAGACGGCATTGGCCTGCTGTTTTTCATGCCCTATGCCCAGCCGCTGATGTTCGTCCTGCACAAAGGCGAACTGTCCCCGCTCAAACCGTCCGCGTTCCGCGCATTGTCCATGAACCTGACTCCAAATCAACTACGTTTCGTCAAACCGGACAGCGGCCGCGACCTGATCATTTCACAGGGCAAGACCGCGCGCCATTACCGTTGGAACGACGGCGCCTACAAGGTTGTGCGCCAATTCACGCCGGACAACGAACGGGCTGAAATCGTAACAACCTGTAACTACACTGCCCCTGACGGTCGCGCTGGCGTGCTGCTCTACGATAAAAACGGCGAAGAGCTGCTCTGGTGCAACCCGGATGATAACGGCCATCCGGTCCGGATCCATCTCAAAACCGTTTCCGGCGCCATCGACGGGATGGTCCAGTTGAAAACTGGCGATCAGAGTGCATTGGCGCTAATCACCCGGCAGGACATCCTGCTCTACTCGAACCATGGCAGCGACCTGCAACTCACGGCGCGCGCTGAATACATGTCGCCTTCCGAAGAGCCATCGCTGCGCTACAACAAACCGGTCGAACTCGGCCACCCATCCAAGCCCATGATCGCCATCGTGGATGTTGCCAACCGTGCGGTCGAATTGATCGATGAAAACGAGCAGGGACTGTACGATACACTCATTTTCGAGGTTTACCAGGAAACAGCCTTTTCTTCCGAAGACCACCACCAGCTTGAACCACACGATATCACGTCCGGCGACGTAGACGGCGACGGCCATGGCGACCTGCTGGTGCTGGTACACGATCGATTACTCATCTACCTTGGGGAATAAAAACATGCCTGCCCATTTATTCAGCCTTGAAAAAGGCACGCAAATCTCCGTTTTTCTGGACGACCGGCCCGGTACGCTGGCGCAGGTATGCCAACTGCTGGGTACGCAAAACATCAACATCCATGCCCTGACCATGGCCGAAGGCATAGACCACGGCTACCTCCGCATAGTGGTTGACCAACCCGCCGACGCCCTGCCACTTCTGGACCAGCACGATTATTTGTGTTTCAGCAAAGACGTTCTGCTGCTCGAGATCGGCAATCAGCCAGGCTGCCTGGGCGCGTTGATCCAGACCTGGGCCGATCAGGGCATCAACGTAGAATACACCTACTGCGCCGGCGGCCCTCGAGTCGACCGCGGCCTGATCGTGATCCGGGTCGACGCACCGGACAAAGCCCTGGAACTGCTGAGCGACCAAGTGGTCAACGGTTTGTCGCACGCCCGCCACGAAGACGGTTAGCGACCCGACTCACCGGGGTGACGTTAGCTCCATGGCCGCCTCGGGCGAATCGAACGCCGATGATGAAGCGGTTGAGGCGTTGGCCGAATTCGTTGCTTAAGGCCTCGTACCGGGTCCGGTCCGGACAGTGGATGAAAACCTTTACCTCATTCAAAATACAATAAAACAGGGGCCACCAACGCTTGTCCGCGCTCGATTCGCATCCCGCGCCCGGCGTCTATTGGTGCTGCGTTGCAATCAACAATACGGGCCTGCCCAGATCCTCCAGGCACGCAAACGCTGACGCACAACAGCCATGTCCCGGCGATACATCAATGCGCCGGCCTGTTTCTGTACTTCATCCATAGTTATCATTCATTGCTTCCTTTACGCATAATTCATAATTTATCGCGTTTAACATAAAGATTTTTTGGTATAAAAAACTTGTCAAAACTTGCCGACTGAATCAGTTTTGCGAGACGCTTGAGGAACAGTGCCAAGTCTTTTCTGTTCAACCAGGGACTGCATTATGCGTTACTCGCCTGCTGGCATTATTTCACCCTGGCAGAGGAGGAGATGCACAGCCAGGTAGGGTTGTCCGCCACTCATCTCTGCCGTTTATTCAAACAACAGGCCGGCGCCTCTATGGTCGATTTCCAGGTACGGGTGGAACGTTTGCGCGCGCTTGACAATCCGCACCTCTTATTCTACAATTAACTTACCAGCAATTATTTTTTTCACCGTACCAGGAGAATGAAATGAAGGTTATCGCTTTTAATGGCAGTCCTCGACGCGAGGGCAATACCGCTTTTATGATCGACATTGCACTGAACGAATTGAAAGCCCAAGGCATCCGCACGGAATTCTATCAACTTGGCGGGAAAACGATTCATGGGTGCACGGCCTGTATGCGCTGCATGAAGAATCAGGATGGAACCTGCGCCATCAAAAACGATGTCGGCAACGAGTGCATTGCCAAAATCAAAGAGGCCGACGGCATCATTATCGGCTCGCCAACTTATTTCACCGATTGCACGGCTGAGACCAAGGCCCTGATCGACCGCGTCGGTTTTGTCGCCCGTGTGAACGATAATTTCCTTAAGCGTAAAATCGGTGCCGCGGTGGTTACCGTGCGGCGCGCGGGCAGCATTCATGTGTTCGACACCATCAACCACTTTTTCCTGATCGCGGAAATGATCGTTCCCGGCTCCATTTACTGGAACATGGGCTTTGGCTTGAAAGAAGGCGACGTCGCCCAGGACGACGAGGGCGTCAAGACCATTAAGACGCTGGGCCAGAACATGGCCTGGCTCATGAAAAAAGTACATGGTTGACAAGCGCCTTACGTATGCCAGAGTTTCAAAAATACAGAACACGACCTGCATTGTTGAATGTGCATGATTTTTTTGATTTTTAACGGAAATAATGGAGTTTTGATATGAAGCACCGTCCTTTTGGCAACATAAACTGGCAATCGTCTGTATTGGGTTTTGGATGTATGCGATTGCCCTGCAACGCAGGCGTTATTGACGAGCAAGCCGCGGAAGAGCAGTTCCGCTTCGCTATCGAGCGCGGCGTCAATTACTTTGATACCGCTTATCCCTATCATGGCGGCGAGAGTGAAAAGTTCCTGGGCAAAGTGCTGACAGGCGATCTGCGACAAAAAATCCGGCTGGCCACCAAGTTACCCTGCTGGCTGGTCAAGGAAGCGGCCGATTTTGATCGCTTATTCGAAGAGCAATTGGAACGGCTGCACACGCGCTATGTCGATTTTTATCTATTGCACGGGCTTAACAGCTACCGCTGGAAAGAGTTAAAGGAGATGGGCATCGTCGACTGGTACAGGTGCCGCATGGCTGCTGGCGAGATTGGTCATCCGGCTTTTTCGTTTCACGGTTCGCTGGACCAGTTCAAGCAGATCTTGGACGACGATCACCCTTTCGCGATGTGTCAGATCAAGTTGAATTACCTCGATCCCGACGACCAAGCCGGCGTGCAGGGTATGCAGTATGCCGCGAACAAAGGGTTGGCCGTGGTGGTCATGGTGCCGTTGCAGGGCGGCAGGCTGGCGCAGCCGACTCGGGAAGTGCAGGCGCTCTGCGAATCGGATCCGCACGGCTGGACGCCAGCGCAATGGGGCTTGCAATGGGTCTGGAACCACGCGGGCGTCACATGTGTTCTGAGCGGTATGAACAGCATGCAGCAAATACGCGAAAACCTGGCTGCCGCGGATCAGGCCGAACCGGGATTGCTGAACGCGAACGATCTCGCGCTGATCAACAAGGCACGCATGATTCTGCTCGAGCGCCGCGTCGTGCCCTGCACCCAGTGCGGCTATTGCATCCCCTGCCCCGCCGATGTCGATATTCCCTGGGTTTTCAAGTTGATCAACGACGGACGCATGTTCGACATACTGGACAGCAGCCGCAAAGCTTACCGGCAAAGGGAGGAACAAGTCAAAGCCGGCAAGCGCGAACACACCGGTTGGGCCTTGGAATGCACCTCCTGCGGCAACTGCCTCGATCTGTGCCCGCAGAAAATCGATATTCCGGAAGAATTGAGCAAAGTACACCAGGAGCTGGTCGGGGATTAATTCGTGTTCAGCGCCTGTATCGGGCTTAGTTGGTTCGTTTACATTATCCAGGTCATGTCGATTTATTCAAAATAATGACGGTTGACGATAACGGAAGACCATAGCGGGTTGCGATTTTAACGCCCGCCACACATGCTCACAAGGATCATACACTTGACAAGTCACGATCCAGCTTTTATATTATAAGCATCATTTTGCATTAATCCGACTCAAGCATAGACAGAATAACGTCATTTTGGCAGGACGGAAGTCGGCATATGACACAATTGTTAAAACGCGACGGCAGTATCGAATTCGACGGCGAGATCGATTTCGATAGTGATCATAATCATATTATGGAAGACGGTGGGGTTATGGAAGAAGATGGTGCAACACAACTCTGGGATTTGAGTCAACTGGATGTTGTCCAATCGCGAAAATGTCTGGTCGTGTATATCAAAGTGGGTGACGATATAGAGGAAACCTACCGGGTATATCCGCTGCAGGACGTGGTCATCGGGCGGAGTAAACGGGCGGAAATCAAGCTGGAAGGCACCGGTATTTCGCGATTGCATTGTAAATTATCGTTTGCCGACGAAATTCCGGCCATCGAGGATCTGGACAGCAAAAACGGCATTCTGGTCAACGGCGTCAAAACCAGGCAGGCCAAGCTGAACAGCGACGATACCTTTATCGTGGGCAAATACGAGTTCGTGGTCAAGGTTGAAGACGAGGGCGAGCAAACCACAGACCCGCTGGACATGATCGATCCCGAACAGGTCGAATTATTCACGTCCATGTTCAAGCGGGAGATGATCAGCAAGGCTTCTGACGCCAATCGTCATGTGCTGGCCGGCGACCTGGCCACCATGAACCTGACCACGTTGCTGCAAGTGATGGAAAGCAACGAACGCAGCGGCTTGCTGCTGATCAACAGCATTCAGGAAATGGGTGAAATCTGGCTGGATCAAGGCTCGGTCAGCCACTGCGCATTTGGAAAACTGGAAGGCCGCAAAGCGTTCTATCGCATCATCGGCTTGAAGCAGGGCAAATTCGAGTATTTCAATAAAAGCGACAAACCGCCGAAGGTAACCATACATCAACCTATGCAGGAACTGCTGCTGGATGCGCTGCGCCAGGTGGACGAACTGCCGCAATATATGGAATCGCTGCCACCCATGGATGCGCCGCTGCACTTCAACCCGACCATGGCGGTCTGCCTGAACAAAATCCCCACGTTTGTTTTCGAGGTTTTTACGATCATCAGCCGCGGCATCACCATGCAGGGCGTCATCGATGCCTGCGACCAGCCGGACGTTGAAATCTGTCGCACGCTATTGATGATGATCCGCCAGAACATCATCAAACCAGGCGAAGTTCAAACGCCCACCATCCTGGATTCCTGCACCAACCTGGCCCATGCCATCGACAACTTGCGCGATCGCGACAGTGAAGAACGACCGATGGATACCAAGGGGTAGCACGGGATTCACTGTTAAACGCGGTGCGGCAAATTTCATTTCAACCACCAATGACACCGATGATCAATGATGTTCACGGGAAAATAACATGCCATTTTGTGGAGTCAAGTTGCCCAGCCCCGCAAGAGGCGCAAAAATGCAGGAATATTGGAATATTGGAATATTTCGAGCTTTTGCTATGCCGCTGGATGGGATTGTTGGCCCTCAAAATGGCATGTTATTTTTCTGTGGATCCTTAGGGCATACGTAAAATAACTTCAGTGTCCATCCATGTTTAGCGGTGGTTATGTTGTATTGTTATGAACTCTGCAAATCCAGGGGCAGGTGGCCGGTATCGTTGTAGGTTACGATTTCCATGTCGCCGGTAGATGCGATTTTTATTTCAGTGAGCCCGCAATGCCGCGTGCCGAATTGCTGCCAGCCGTGCGCTCCCAACTTGAGCAACCGCGCGAGCATATAACGGATGATATTGCCATGGCAGACCACGATTTCACAGCGGTTCTGACCTGAGGGCGGTTTGAAGTAACGCGCAAACGCCCTGATTGCACGCGTGCGATCCTCTTTCATTTTTTCGCGGGCCGCACGACGGTCCTCTTTCGAAACGTTGCGCGGCACACTTGGAATGCATTCGCAGAGCAGAGTGGAGTGCCGCATGGGAATGCCGGGAAAAACCGCCGCAATGATCTCTGCGGTCTGCACGGCGCGCAACATGGTGCTGCTGTGTATTACGCGAACAGGATAGGTCCGCAAACGTTCGGCCGTGCAAAGCGACTGGCGCCTGCCGGCTTCATCAATGGCTTCCCCATTGTAGCTGGCATGTCGAATCAACAAAAGCGTTTTGATAGCCATGGTCCGTATTATTTATCTCCATCTAATAAAAAAATAAGCCTCTTCCGCCAAGTGCATGGGTTGTTCGCCGAAAACATTAACTGCATTTCCTTGGTTAGCAATGCGATGCGATTCTTATTCAGAGCGTTTTTTTCAGGTTCAGGATCACGTAGACCAAAGCGAATCGCCTGTAGGCGTCAATATGGCGCGGGATAAAGCTGTATGCCGGTATGTCGCGCCTTTTATATTTTAGCTGCTCTCCATTCATTTGCCGGAAGACCCAAAAATAATGAGGTTGCCCGCTTGCGGGGAACCACCTTAGTCCACTATAGGCTATTCCAGCGTGTACATCAAGCCCTTGTTTTCAGTCAAAAAACGGCGCATCTCCCCCAATCTTGATTCCAATCTTCGTCTCGATCTTCGGCGAATTGAAGTTGAGGAAGATCGGGATAATGTTTTCCCCTTCAGCCTACCCGTCACAAAACGGGCGGACGCCTGACCTTGATCCTGTAGAAGCGTGTCTCTGCCGCGGAGACCGAATCCGTCCAGCAATTCTGAGGCGGGACGCCCAGCACATCGACGGCAATATTGGTGTAATCCTGAGCGGAAAGGCTTGTGGCGCGCTCCACAGTATAGAGCCGGTTGGATGCGCTGGTCCAGGTCAGCACCTGACCGCCTACGCTCACGGCATCCAGGTCGAGCACGATCCATGCCTGTTCCAGGGTCGGATCTGTACCGGCATAGAACTCGTCGCGATCCATCAAGCCGTCCACATCGAAATCGCCCGGAACGAACAAGGAATTCAAATAGGGCGTGTATTGCAGTTCCCACCAGTCCGGCATCTGATCCTGATCCGTATCAATGCAACGGCGCAGGTTCAAACGGCCTCCGGTAGCCACTCTGCCGCTCAACGCTGACACGGGATCCACGTTATCGAGAACCCGCGCAATGTGCTGGGTCATAGCATCATTCGGGAAATTCAAGGCAATGAACGCGAGCGCGCCGGCAACATGCGGGGTCGCCATGGAGGTGCCGCCTTTGTAACCGTAAGCCAGTTCGGGAACATTTTCATTGATGACGGTCAATGCAAGTGGAAGCTGGGTGCGAATAGCGTCGCCGTCAGCCTGCGATAGGGAGACGACCGGAATCCAGTTTGAAGGATACTGCAAGGTCCAACTGCGTTCTCCGACGGTATTATCGAAGATCACGGCGGCGCGGGCGCCGGCTTGCATGGCATTAGCCACTTTTTCCGTAAAATACAATTCGCCGCGCTCGATAAAGGCGATGTTGCCGGCAACCTGCGGCGGCATATTGGAACCCAACCCACAATCGTAGGCCATGGCCGTGATGCCTGTAGTGATGCCGCCGTAATTCAGGCGACCGGCCTCGTATTCGGTATCCTGCTGGAAAACAACGGCGAAAAAACCCTGGTCGCACGGAATGGAGGAATAGATGCCATCGCCAGGCGCGGCTAGGTCCACAGTGGACGCGCCGTAATTGGAAAACGAAGCGAGCCGATCCTGGTTGTCCGTAGCCGCGATGGTGATAATATTGGCCAGGCTGTAATTGGCCGGATAGGTCGGATCTATATCGTTATTGCTCACATCGTTGCCGGCCGCGGCGCAGACAACAACGCCGACCTGGTTCAAAGCACTGATCGCATCGCTGATCGCATAGCTGTAAGTGCTGCCGCCGAACGATGCATTGACGGCAACGATGTTCACCTGGCGCTGCTTCATCAGGGCCACATATTGGAAGGCCTCCAGGATCGTGCTGTCAGGCAGATTGCCAGTGTAATTATCATAGGCTTTGAGCGCCATGACGGACGCCCTGGTGCAAACGCCCGCCACGCCGACTCCGTTGTTGCACAATGCCGCAATGGTGCCGGCAACATGCGTCCCATGCCCATAGTAGTCCATAGGCAGAGGGTCAGGCGATACCATGCCCTGAAAATCGCCCTGAAAATCATAGCCCACAACATCGTCAACGTAGCCGTTGCCGTCATCGTCCAGGCCGTTGGAAGGCATTTCTCCGGGATTGATCCACATGTTGCTCATCAGATCGGGGTGGTAATAATCGACGCCGCTATCGATTACGGCAACGACGACCCGACTGGTGGTGAACCTGCTCATAGCCCAGGCTTCGGGGAAATCGATATCCGCGTCAACAAGCCCGGTCAGGCCCTCGATCTGCTGACCGGTGTTGTGCAGGCCCCAGAGCGCATCGCCATAGGGGTCGTTGATCTCGTATAAACGCCGCACGTAGTTGGGTTCAACGGAAACCACATCGTCACGCGTGGAAAAAGCTGCAATGAGCTGCCCGGTATCGCGTTCCGTCGAAACGACCAGATCGATGTCGGCGCCCAATGAACGGGAAAGCCAGCCATAGTGACGCTTGATGCGCATGCCTTTGGATAGCAAGCTTTTTCGCTTTTGCACCGATCGATTCCAGCGATAGCGGACAAGCACTTCTCCCGGCACAAAGGCTTTTTCAGCCGCCTGCAAAGGCAACATGCCGAAGGCGACCATGGCGCCCATGACCAGCATTCTTCCGATTCGCCTCATAGTATCAAGTCTTACCCTCCGTCGACTGAACCGTGACCCGCAAAATCCATAATCTATCCGGCCATCCAGTCCATATAGTATACACCGACCGAGCGGAAATGTAAAAAAGATTCACTTACCTGGTATAATCGTCCTCTTTGAGCAACTGCATCAACCGGTGCTCGATGATTTTATCTCTATGCTCCCTGCGCTTACCCAGCAACTGCCGCAATTCTTTCAGGTTGGTTTCCAGCTTGCGCAATTCCTCGGCACGCTTTTGTTCATGCATATCGAACAAATTGCACAATTTCTGACGCAACGCCCCTTTTATATTCTCTCTCTTGCCGTTATCCTGGACTTGCCGATAATCCCGGGCCATGTCCCTGGTTTCGCGTTCCATTTTGTCAATCTCGGGGTTAACCCGTTCCGGCTGGCAAAGGTTGCGCATCATATCCAGATTCTGGTCGCCAGGCTGGTTTTTAAAGTTTGACGGATCCAATTGAAAGCGCTGAATGACTTTATCGCGATCTTCGGGAGGAAGGCTTTCGAGCAGCCGCTTCAGATTTTCCCTGGCCACGGCCTGGCCTTGAGGGGAGAGTTGCTGCATCAACGTATCCAGGCCTTCGCCACGCGCGTTGTTCTGGTTGAATTTCTTGTAACGCGAACCGAATTCCTGAGCATTGGGATCCGCCTCGCTGCGCATGCGCTTCATGCGGTTGAACTCTTCGGGATTGCGTTCACGCATGCGGTTTCGTATGCCTTCCTGAAAAAGAGCCGCCATTTTGCGGCGAAACTCTTCGGGCTGCTCTTCGCGTAAACGAATCAGCGTTTCATACTGTTCCGGGTTTTTCTGCTTGATGACCATGAGTAAACGATCGATATATTTCTCCGAAAAAGGGGCCGACGGCGGATGCCCGAAGGGGCCCATGGGGGGCGGCGACCGGAAACCGGCATCCGGTTCATGGTGCGGCGGCCGGGCCAACTGATCCAGGGGTGTCTCCTGATCCTGGCCCAAAAGGGCCAGGGGCGCCAGCAAAATCAATGCAATCTGTTTTTTCATTCTTGTTCGCCTCCATCCATTAGCATCAATTCCCTGGCCATGACATCGATTTCATGGCGGTCCCGGGCCAGATCCTGTTCGCATTCGCGCCAGATCGTACTCAAACGTCCGCGCGCAGTTGCCAGCCGTACATCGAAATCATCGCCGTTCCAGGCCAAGGCTGCGTCAATCGCCGCCGGGCCGTGCGCCTGCTGCGGGATCGGACGGTGCGGTTTCCAGTGGATGACCCACCACAACCCAAAGCACAACAAGGCCACGGCCGCGCAGGCCAGCAATGCTTTCCACTCCAGCACATACCAAGGTTTCTCCTGCTCGCGCAGCTCCTTTTCGATCACGATTTCAATGGTTTTTTGCGCAGTCTGCTTGATGTCATGAATGGTGCTGTGCTTGATCTTAGTGGACCGGTCCTCGAGCCGGCACAGGTCCTCGGCCAGTTTCAGCTCCTTTTTAAAGCGGCGGCACGTCGCGCATGCGGTCAGGTGCTGCCACAATACGCGCCTTTTCTCGCGCTCCAGCTCACCGGCATCGTCCAGCAGAATCAGGTTTTTCATCTCATCGCATTCCATGACCTTTTCTCCAGTCATTGTTCCCGCCTTTTCGCCGTTACATGACCCGTTCGTACTCGTCTTTCAGTTCTTCGCGCAACTTGGCCAGGGCATACTGCATTCTGGCCAAAGCCGTATTGATCGATACGCCCTGGATTTTGGCGATCTCTTTAAAGGGCAGCCGTGCATCAACGCGCATGACAAATACCTCTTTCTGCTCTTCTGGCAGTTTTTCCAGCGCTGCCCTGATCCGCAATCCCATATCCTGGTTGCCAAACACGGTATCAGGCCCTGGTCCCGGGTCCTGGATCACCCTGGCAATCACATCTTCTTTCGAATCTTCCATTTTCAACCGGGTAAATCGCTTGCGCATGCGCGAATGATCAACCACCAGATTATGCGCAATGCGGAAGATCCAACCCAGAAAGTTTTTATCTTTGAAGAGGTGCAGCTTTTTAATGACCCTGAACCACACTTCCTGGAACACTTCGTCCGGATCGCCGCAGCCTTCCGTCATTCTGAGAATGAACCCATAAAGCGGCCGGCGATACAACTCCACGAGCTGTCCCAGAGCTTCTATGTCACCTTCCCGGTAACGGGCCAAATACTGTTTTGCCTGTTCGTCCATAGGATCGGTTCATTGTACCCGACCGCTTTTTCTTATAAAACGAAAAATATCAGGTTTTTATTGCTTGATTTTTTCGATTTTTTTGTGTCACAAGGTCCGCGCAACCTCGGCCATTTGCTCGAACACCGCGGCAGCAGCCTCGTAAAACCAGGCCCAGGTCATCAGGATGTCATCGGTGACCTGCGTCAGGAAAACCGACAAAGTAATCGGCGTCACCATCACGATCCAGAGCGCGATGCCCAGAACATTGAACAGATAGATCACCGCATACGAAAAGACCCTGCCCTGTTCGACGATGTCCGGTTGGCGATTGAGCAGCATGGCCAGCGTAAAGGTGAAATGGAAGCCCCACGTAATGCCTATGGCGCCAAGCCAGAACGGCTCATAGGCGTGCAAGTCCCAGAACAGCGACAGGCCGGCATGCAGCAAGATCACCAGCACTGTGTAAAATGGAAAGAAATAAGGCGCCAGTGTGATCAGGAAGTTGGTTTTGGACAACTCTACGCTGCCCTCTTCGTCATCAACGCTGATCGCATTGATCCGTGCGCCCATGAGCAAGCCCCATAACGCATGCGTACACTCGTGGGCCACAATATAGGTTCGCACCGGCCTTGGGGTGACCATGAAAAGCACCAGCCAGAAGCAGAACCCGCTAGGCAGCCACCAGATGGACCAGTCATAGAAATCAGGAGAACGTGTCGGCATCTCACGCATCAGACGAAGCAATGTCATCGTGGCTGCCGCGCAAAAAGGCAGCAGCGTCAAACCGATCAACCATTTCAGGACGCGACTCATGCTTGCATTGTATATGAAAGCAAACGCTGTTTGACAATGACGAAGGATGAAATAGCCGTGTTATTTTACCGGTTATACAAATATACGGCCAACGCAATTGACACCATCCCGCACAGCGCCGATGGGGTTGCGTGTTCGCCGGGTATGACCGCCCAGGAGATGGCGGCACCGACTATGGGAATGATGAATTTCCAGACGTTCAGTGAAGAAACCGCTGCGCCGGAAAGCTGGAGTAGGTGGAACCAGATGGAAAAGGCGGCTGCCGAGACAAACGCCAGCCAGACCAGAGCGCCGTAAAAAACAAGCGGCGGTTGCCGGACCAGCGGCGGCCCTTCCACCAGCAGGGAAAGTACAAACAGGCCCACACCGCCCACGAACAACTGACAGGCTGTCAACGCGACCGGCTGGATGCTGTCCTTTTTACCCGCCACCACGATGTTGCCGAACGATGTCGAGACGCAGGCGCCCAGGATCATCAAGATGCCCCAGCATTCCCGTAGCCCACTCGCGGTCCAGGGCTGGCGCTCCAGGGTCAGCGTCACGATGCCGATCGTACCCAGGGCCAAGGCCACGAGTTTGCGGCCCGAGAGCCGGTCGTCGGGCAGGATAAAATGGGTCATGACCGAGGTGATCACCGGCGATGAACCGATCAGGATCGCGGAAAACGCGCCTGAAATACGGGTCATGCCCAGAAAAAACAGGCCATAGAGCAGGAAAGTCTGAAACAAAGCGACCAGCAAGATCGAGCCCGAATGCCTAGTCACGGCATCAAGCAACCGGCGCGGATCACGGCAAAACGGGGCCAGCAGCAGGCCTGCCAGAATGAAGCGTATGCCGGCAAAACCCAATGGCTTCATGTAGCGCAGGCCGATTTTTATGCCTGCAAACGCCGTTGACCAGAGCAGGCAAGCCAGGACTGCGCCAAGCGCGATCCATACGGCGGACATGGGTTTTGGCCCGGCTTTTTCGTTCATAGCAAGTCCTGTTGGCCATTGGATGGCGTTTTTTCCTGCCTGCGTGCCAGTTCCGCTGCACGCAGTTTACGCAGCCAGTCCTGGCCCTTTTCTTTTGAATATCCCAGGAAGACGGCTCGCGGATCATGCACATCGTACGCTTTAGCCGCCGTGATCTTGTTGGTGTTGGCGTAACAATAGACGCAGGCGTGGGGGCAAGTATCGTAAGCGCCAATATCGCGGCTCTCAGCGCAGCCGCACCCTTCGCGCGTCGGGTTTTCACGGAAGAGCCGGGCACCGAACAATTCGGCGATCAGCGCACCGTCGACACAGTGGGCCTTGTGGATTAGCGGATCGTGCACCAGGTCGGCGCAGCAACAGGTATACAGGGCCATGCCGTGCTCGCAGGCGATATGCGCCAGCGCCAGCGCCAGGTCCTTGCGTTCAACCGGTTCGGCTGAATGCACGTGCACGCTGTGTCGATTTTTCAGTGCGGCAAAATGGGGCATCAGCTTTTTGTACGGCGCCACAAAGCTGAAAAAGCAGCGTTTCGTATAGCCTTCCAGCGCCGCAGCCAGCCGCTTGAACCGGTCCAGGTGCCAAGCCCGATCCGTGACATCGGTCAAAAAAACTGGATCGTAGCGCCAGAACACCTGCCTGGGTGTGAACAGGCTGCTCAATTCGCGCAACGTATCGACCGCAGTATCCGGATCAGGCGTACGCTGTTCGAAAAGATCGGGCAAACCGGTAATGGTGAAGTGGAACAGGGCCGGATCCCCACGCTCGCGAATTGTGCGCAGTGTATCCATGAACGGCGTGAAATTCTTGGACCAGAATACGAAGCAGGCCACATGCTCCCGGGCCAATGAAACGAGATGGCGTCGGCCGCCGAACGGATTGACATAACCGGCAAAACCATCGCGCAAGCGCTGCGCAAACCATGCGCCGTAAAAGGCGGGAATGTCCGTACGGCGCGATACGGAAACGATCTTTTTCGCTGGGTCGGTTTGGGCCATACCTCTGGTCTCTTGAAAAAGCTGCACTATACGGTGTTACACCGGCGCTGATCAAGCGGGTTTCAGGAAACTTTGCGCGCTTTTGATGCGAAACAACCTGAAGGGCTGTCGATGCCGGCTGGGCGACTTACCTCCACAATGTGGCGTAGTTATTTCTGCGTATGCCCTTATTGTTTGGTTGAGATCAAAAAAAATCACATTAATTTGTTGCTTTTACTTCACATCGACACCATATTCGCGCGTCGGTTCATTCTCAGAGCCGCACCGATCCCGCACTCAGTGTCAGCGTGCTGTAATCGGCAACAGAAACGCATGACACGAAAGGGAACTATCCCATGGATATCCAAAAAGGCATTGAGCCTCAAGTAATGGTCGGTTTGTCCGACAAAGCCGACGCAGGATGCCGGAAGACATTCGGCGCTCTGATCCCCGCCTTGCGACGCGCCGTGGCGGACAAAGGTTACACCACACCGACCCCGATCCAACAGGCCTGCATTCCGCATGTCCTCGACGGCCGCGACCTGACAGGTTGCGCGCAAACCGGCACCGGCAAGACTGCGGCCTTTGTACTGCCGATCCTGCAACGGCTTTCAGCCAACAAGCGCAAACCCGCACGCTGCAAACCGCGTGCGCTGGTGCTGGCGCCCACCCGTGAACTGGCGGCCCAGATCGGCAACAGCATAAGCGATTATGCCCGTCACCTGCCCGTGAGCCACACGGTGATTTTCGGCGGCGTCAAGCAGTACCACCAAGTCAAAGCCCTGAACCGCGGCGTGGACATGCTGGTGGCCACGCCCGGACGATTGCTCGATCTCATGCGCCAGGGCCACGTCAGCCTGGACCACATCAATGTCTTTGTCCTGGATGAAGTCGACCGCATGCTGGACATGGGCTTTATCCCGGATATCCAGCAGATCCTGACCCATGTGCCGGAGCAGCGCCAGACGCTGTTTTTCTCCGCCACCCTCTCGGGCAAGGTCATGGAACTGGCCCAGACCATGGTGCGCGATCCGATCTGCGTGGCCATTGAACCGGAAAAGCCAACCGTTGACCGCATTGCCCAGCAAGTGCTGTTCGTGTGCAAAAAGAACAAAGACGCCCTGTTGATCTCGCTGTTCAACGACCGCCGAATCGATAAAGCCATTGTCTTTACCCAGATGAAGCACTCCGCCAACAAGGTGGTCGACAAACTGGAAGCTGCGGGCATCCGCGGCGCCGCCATTCACAGCAACAAAACACAGTCCGCGCGCACCCGGGCACTGAACGGGTTCAAAAAGGGATATTTCCAGGTCCTGGTCGCCACTGACGTAGCCGCGCGCGGTCTTGACGTAGACGACATCACCCACGTGATCAACTATGACCTGCCGATCGAAGCCGAAACTTACATCCATCGCATAGGCCGCACAGCCAGGGCCGGCGCCAACGGCGATGCGATCTCGTTTTGCAGCATCGAGGAGCGCGCCTACCTGTACGATATCGAACGGCTCCTGGGCCAATCCGTGCCGCGGGAGCTGGAGCATGCCTACCATTGCGATAAAGCACTGCAATCCACACGACCGACCCCAGCCAATTTCGGTAAAAAACGCGGCAACTACCGACAACAAAGACGCCCGCAAGCCGGCCGTCGTAACCAGCGCAGTAAAGCAAACTAATGTGATATTTCAAAGCACATGGCAATGCGGTTGTGAGCCTCTTGCCTTCTTCTCTGTCATGCGCTTCACATATTCCGCCACGTCTCATATATGCTAGGCCGGAACGTCAAAGATCATCGGCGCGCCTCAGCGCGTCCGGTGCATCTTTTTGTGCTGCAGATTGTGACTCTTTCGGCATTCCAGGATCCTTTCCTTCAGTTTCTCCTTCGTTTGTACGCTTATGTGACGCAAAAAGGTTACTCCTCGTTCATATATGGAACGACAAGCAGCTCTTTCCGGCCTCAAACTCCGCAACAGCCATTGCAGGCCGATTTCTTTTTCATAATGTTTCAGGTTTTCTGGAAAAATATTCGTTTTGACTTGGCGTGAAACGACAAGTAGTTGTATCTTGACAGGTGTCAATTAAACTTTTTGTCAAAGATTCGAGCACATGACCGCAACGCAGAAAATGGTGGCAGAAAAGGCTGGGGTGAGCCGGACGACGGTAAGTTATGCGCTTTCCGAGGGTCCATATCGCGATCTAATCAGTCCGGCCGTGCGCCGACGGGTGATCGAAACCGCCGAAGCGCTGGGATATTGCCCGAACCGCCAAGCGCGCTCGCTGGTCACCGGTTGCTCGAAGACCATGGCGCTGATGGTCCAAGCGGTCGCCGGCTCGAACATTTGGATGTGGAACGAGGCGGCGGCAGGGGCGGAAGAAGAATTGTTTTTCCGGAACTACAACGTGCTGGTCAGCCGCGTGAACGCCAATCGATCCATGATCGATCAGGCGTCCCATCTGCATCGCGAGGGAAGCGTAGACGGGGTCGTCGGCGTCTTGTGGGGCCAGTGCGTGGACGACCTGCGCCGTGCGGCCCAACTCGATTTTCCCATGATTTTCGTTACTATCGGCGGCGATGAAGGTTCGTCGCACGTCATCCATGACGCAACCGTCGGCGTTCGGGAAGCCTTACGGCATGCGCACGAGCTTGGGCATCGAAGCCTGGCCTGGGTGATGCCCGCGTTGCCGAAAAACGATTCCTCGCTCGATCGCCTGCGGTCGATTTGTACGGAAGCCAAGCGGCTCGGCATGACGACGCAAACCGTCCGGGTCCGGGCCGAGGGACGGTACCTCGGCCCTCGGTATCATGAGCTGTTGCCGGAGATACTGGACGATTTGCGCCTGGGGCTACCGGACCCGCAGAGCGCATCGGTCATTATGTGCTGGAACGATTTGCTGGCGCATGCCGTATGCGCCGTGCTGACCGAACGGGGTCTGCGCATCCCCGACGACGTGTCGGTGATCGGTTTCGACGACATCGAGCCGTCCATCCATGTCCCGCCTTTGACCACGGTCAGCGGGGCGTATCGGGAAATGGGCGCGGCGGCGGCGCGGCTGGCGTTGGAAGACGCCCCCTCAAGCCACATCAACAGCCAAACGATTGTCGTGCCAACGTACCTGGTCGTCCGGGGAAGCGCGGGAAGAGCAAGAACAACCACAGAACGGACATCGGGACACGGAGAAGTCAATGTAAGGACAGAAAAATCGAGGACAGAAAAATAAGAAAAGAGCAACTGCGCATGGCGCTAATAAACGCGAATACTTTTAGACTACGGAAAACGCGGAAGAACGGGGCCTCTCCAAAGAAGTCTTATTCGCGGATCTTGGCGTTATTCGCAGTTTAACATCTTTATACGGAGACCATGGGTCCATGAACATCGTTTGGATCAGTTTTGAAGACAGCAACCCGGATTTCGGCTGTTACGGGGATGCCACCGTACCGACCCCCAACATCGACCGGATTGCGCGCGAAGGTTACGTCTATCGCAACGCCTTCAGTACGGCGCCGGTCTGCGCGCCAGCGCGGGCCGCGGTCATTACCGGCATGTACCCAAACTTCCTGGGTGCGCTGGGCATGCGGGCCGACGCGGTGAACAACGAGACGCCCGAGCTGCCGACCCCGTACCGTCCGGTCCCTCCGGCGCACGTAAAATGCGTCGGCGAATATTTCCGCGCCGCAGGCTGGTATTGCACGAACAACGTGAAATGCGACTATCAGTTTACAAACAACAACACCGCGCCGTTTACGGCATGGGACAGCGACTGGCCAGGTGGTTGGACCGACCTGGACTACGACGTGGAGCTTTACAGTTGGCGTCAACGCCAACCGGACCAGCCGTTCTTCGCCGTGTTCAATCTGCCGTACACACACGAATCTTGCATGCATCCGGACCACCCCCACCCTATGATGGGCGGCGAACCCGAAACCGATCCGGCCTCCGTGCCCGTGCCGCCGTATCTGCCCGACACACTTGAAACGCGCAAGGCGATCGCCCGGCATTATGACGGCATCGTTCGCAACGACCGGCTGGCGGGGCGGATTCTGGATATGCTCGAAGAAGACGGTCTGCTGGAAGACACCGCGATATTTGTCTGGTCGGATCACGGGCCGTCGGTACGCGGCAAGCGATGGCTCTATGACAGCGGCCTGCGCGTGCCGATGATCGTCCGTTGGCCGGGGCATATCGAGCAGGGCACGGTTTCCGGGCAGATCGTAAGCACGGTCGATCTGGCGCCGACGGTCCTGTCGCTCGCGGGCCTCGAAGTGCCCCCGCACATGCAGGGACGCATTTTCCTCGGCGACGAGAACGATCCCCGTTGCTACGCCTTTGGCGCGCGGGACCGCATGGGCGAAGCCTGGTTCCGTTCCCGGTGCGCACGGGACGAACAATTCAAGTACATCCGCAACTTCGACAGCCTGTCGCCCCGCGTCTCCTGGGAGTGGTATCTGCACAAACACCCCATTATCCAGGAGATTTGGAAAGCCAAACTGAATGGCGAATGTTCGCCGGAGCAGGAATGGTTTTTCAATCCGACGCCGTTCGAGGAACTCTACGACACCGAAAACGACGCGCACGAGACGAACAACTTGGCGCACGATCCGCGCCATCACGTACATCTCGAACGCCTGCGCGCCGCGCTCGACGAATGGATGGAACGATACGATCCGTACCGCGACATGGACGAATTCGAAATGATGCGCCGCTGGTTCCCGGACGGGAAACCGATCACCACCGCCGCGCCGCTTTTCGTGCCGGCATCGGCGACACTCAAGGGACAGGATCCGCACAACCAAGGCGGAACGTTCGACGGCCCGATCATGCTGATTCTCTACTGCGCCACGCAGGGCGCGTCCATCGGCTGGACCACCGATGAGGGTGAGCGACCGCATTGGAATTTATATACCGGGCCGTTGAAACTGGACAAAGGTGCCCACACCCTGCGGGCCAAAGCCATCCGGTACGGCTACCTCGAAAGCGAGGAACGAAAAGCGACGTTTGAAATACAATAAAAGATTTTTCAGGGACGCCGTTGGCAAGCCAAAGAAAACGAAAGGAAAAATGACCATGACCACACAAAACATGCACTTGGAAAAAAGAGCGGCAGGCCACGCCTCGCCTTTTCTGGCCTTGATACTCTGTCTGACCGGAAGCGGCTATGCCGAAGAGTGGCCGAACCGCCACCTGATGGGCATCAATCTCGACCGGCCAACCTATTTCGACACCAGTGTGCCATTCGCGGATTTGATGAAGCGCTCAAATGGCTGGCAGTATGGATGGGAGAAAGACGCGGAGATCCCGAAGACCGACGCCATGGGCCATTGGATCCCGGAGCCCGGCAAAGAGCCCTTTAACATGGTAATTATTCCTCCATGCCGCCCGCCCGCCGGGGACTATGTGGTAGCATGGAAGGGCACAGGTAAGGTCGAACTGCATAAGGGGCACGAGAAGGCGGTCGTCGAAAGCGGCCCCAATCGCTTCGTTTTCAAACAAAAGGCGGATCAGGGAATCACCGTGCAAATCAAGGAAAGCGACCCTGCGGACCCCGTGCGCAGTATCAGTTGTTTCCTGCCGGGCACGGAAAACCAGGACCACCCCTTCAACCCGGCGTTTTTGAAGTATCTGAAGCCTTTCGGTACCATCCGCTATCTCAACTGGATCTGGGCCAACGATTCCAAGCAAAGTTCCTGGAACCAGCGACCAGTGGTGGAACAACAGAGTTTCAAGATAGATGAGCGCCGCGGCGTCCCGGTGGAATGGATCGCCGCGTTGGCCAATGAAACGAAGACCAACCCTTGGGTGACCATCCCGCATCTGGCGGACGACGAGTATGTCCGCAACTTCGCCAAGGTCCTCAAGGAACAACTCGATCCGGAACTCAAAGTGTACATCGAGTACTCCAACGAGATATGGAACGGCGCTCGCGGTTTTGGCCAAACCCAATACTCGACACAAAAAGGCATCGAGATGGGCATTCCGAAGGACAAACGCCCGCACGCCGCGTGGTACGCCAAGCGCTCCAGGGAAATATGGGAAATCTTCGAAGAGGTGTTCGGCGGGCGCGACCGGCATGTCCGGGTGGTCTCCGGATTCGCGGTCGTTCCCGCTGACGCCAAGGCCAAACTCGAGTACCTGGACGACACGAGCCTCGCGGACGCCCTGGCGATCGCACCCTACGCCGGATTCTCGCGGGACATTCGCACCGGCAACTTCGACCCGGCAGGCCTGACCACGGACGACCTGATCGCTATCATCAACGGCCAACTGGACAAACTCGTCGCCAACGCCATCGCAAATCACGCCAAACTGGCTGAGGAAGCCGAACTCGAGTTGATCGCCTACGAAGGCGGCCTCTCCTACGGCCCGCCCCCGGCAGTCCACAAGGACAAGGAGACCGCGGCAAAATTCCACGCCATCAGCGCCTCGCCGAAAGTCGAGGAGACGCTTGAACAGTATCTCCGCAAATGGTACGCAAACACCGGCAGTCTGATGTGCCTGTATGCCTATGTGCGCCAAACTTCGAACTGGGGCGGTTTCGGCAACATGGGCGAGGACTTACAGCAATCCGACGCAGAAGCCCCCCGCCGCCGGGCCGTCTACAAAATCGCCCACGACCCGAAATTGAAAAGAAACTAATCCGCAAATTTTAAAGGAGATTTAACATGATATTCAAATCGATAGCCTCTCTAGTTCTTGCGTTATCCGCGACCGTTACGTCAAGCCTCGCGGTGCAAACCATGAAAATCAATGACCATGTGCAAGATCCCTCTATCACCTTGGGTCCCGACGGCAATTACTACCTCACCGGCGCCACCGGGCTGAAGGATGAAAACGGCAAGGTCGAGTTCCACAACAATCGCGGCGTCAAGATCTGGTCGTCAAAAGACTTGACGACCTGGAAGGACTTGGGTTTTGTCGTGGACTTGTGGAAGCATGACGAGAGCTTGCTTAACCACAAAGGCGGTGACGCCTGGACTACGGAGCTCTACCCCGTTCCCGGCTTGGCCCCGGGCGAGCGCGGTCGCGCCATGACCGCCCCCGCGTTGAAATTCCATGACAATCGATTCTACCTCACATTCAGTGTCAACGGCTACGCCGCCGGCTTGATGGTCACTGAGGACGCCCATATCGACGGACCGTGGATCAATCTCAAGAAAATGGTCGAGGCGGGCGGCTCCCACACCGGCCAAAGCGACGCCTCGCTGTTTTTCGACCGGGACGGCACCACTTATCTGGTCTGGGGCGGTGGTTGTATCGCCAAGCTCAAGGACCTCGACGAACTGAAGACCATGAGCAAAAACAATGCGAAGGGATTCACCTCGGAAGGCGTGGCGTACCCGGGCCACTTCCTCCCCGCGC
>CAZOLK010000046.1:0-29933 GCA_964580325.1 uncultured Verrucomicrobiota bacterium
GCCGGTCAAACGCCGCCACTCGCCGCGCAGCGCGTCGCGCGCACTGCCTTGCGGCGGCGCGGGCAACAGCTCCAGCACCTTGTCGTTGAAAAACGCCTCCTCGATCAAAAGTGATACGCTATGCGCGATTCGCGCCGGAGATTCCTGCTCAGGTACGCGGTCGTGGGGTAACAACACCCGGACAGCTTCGAGACAGCGCGTCGCCAGATTGTCGCGCAACTCCCGCGTGGCGCGAAACAGTTCCTGCACTCGCCGTTCATTTTTCAGGGACATAGCCGATTCCTCATCCTTTATATTTATTAAGGTTGACGATACTCTGCAATACGTAGCAAAATCAGCGCAGTAATGCAATGAGGAATGTGATGCGACGAGAATTCAACGATACGGGTGTTTGTGTGCGGAAACGGCACTACATGGTGGATGTGTTCGCAAAACTATAGGAGATTCTGCGTCTGATCGAAAGACAGAAATACTTTGTAATCAATCGCCCGCGTCAGTATGGCAAAACCACCATGCTGAGCCGGATCAGCGCCGACCTGCGCGGAAAGCGCGATCGTTATATCTTGGCGCGCATGAGGTTCGAGGGAACCGGTGACGTCATGTTTTCCTCGGACCAGGCCTTCTGCCGGCAATCAAGGAGCATTATTCAGACAAGGATGCACGGTTCATTGAACGGCATGGTCGCATCATCTTCATGTGTTTTCTCACGCCCGTCATCAATGGACGCGGCTTCATGTGGAATTGAATGCTCTCGGAGCAGTTGAGTATAGAATAAACGCCTATAGAAGTACAGATGAGCGCAAATATGAAGCAAAAACTTAGTTATACGATTATTGGACCGGGGGCGCTGGGCGGTTTGTATGGCGCGCGTTTGCATCATGCCGGCTTCAAGACCCATTTCCTTTATCGCAGCGAGTACGAACACGTCCGCCAGCACGGGTTGCGCGTGGATTCACCCTGGGGCGATTTACATTTGAGTGACCTCAGCATTTTCCGATCCGTGGAAGATCTGCCGCCGGCTGATGTGGTTTGTGTTTGCTTGAAAACCACATCCAATCACTTGCTGTCTTCGCTGCTGCCGTCCGTTGCGGGTGAAGGCACGGTCGTAGTGCTACTGCAGAACGGATTGGGTGTGGAGCAGGAAGTACAGGCCCTGGCGCCTGACGCGCTGGTGGCCGGCGGCCTGTGTTATCTCTGTTCCAACCGCGTCGGGCAGGGTCATATCCATCATGTGGATTACGGCCGCATCACCCTGGCCGCGCACAGTCCGGGCATGGATGAGGTGTTGGAAACCATTGCCGCCGATTTCAACGCAGCCGGCATACCCACGGACCTGGCTCCGGATTTGGCTCTGGCGCGCTGGAAAAAGTTGGTCTGGAACATTCCCTACAACGGGCTCTGCGTGGTGTTGCAAACCGAGACGGATCGGATTATGGCCGATCCCGATGCACGCGAACTGGCGCGCCAACTGATCCTTGAGGTCATGGCCGGTGCGCGCGCCTGCGGCAGTGTTATCGAGGAGAGTTACGAACCGATGATCATGGAGTTCACCGATAAAATGAAGCCCTACAGCCCCAGCATGAAACTGGATTACCAGGCCGGCCGGCCGTTGGAAATCGAGTATCTTTACGAACGGCCGCTGAATGCGGCCAGGACCATGGGCGTCGACCTGCCGCGCATCGCCATGTTGACCGCGCAGTTGCGTTTTCTGGATCGGGTGAATACAGCGTAAGGGTCGGACAAGAAGGTGGATTTCGGATTCTACTCGCCACGACAATCCTGTTATTTTTCTGTGAACCCTGATCTAATCAAATAACCTTGCCTTTACTGACTCAGCGCCCAGCCCACCACTACCGCTAGCGGGAAGAACGAGAGCAGGGTGCTGACTACGATGGCGCTGCCGGCCAGTTCGTGGTTGGCGTCCAGTTGTTGGGCCATGATATACGAGGAAACCGCCGTGGGGCAGGCCAGAAAAATCAGCGCTATGGCCGTATGGGATACGCTCATGCCCAGCCATGTGGCCAGCACCAGGCCCACGGCCGGGGCCAGGGTCGATTTGATCGCAGCTACAGCCAGGGAATGGAGCAGGTGGCCTTTGACCAGCGAAAAGTTGAGCGAGGCGCCGATGGCCAGCAAGGTTAGTGGCAACGCCATGCGGCCCAGCGCCTGCAGCGCCCGGTTCGCGGCGATGGGCAGCGGTAAGCCCGTCAGCATGAAGACAAACCCGATCACGCAGGCGACAACCAGTGGATTGCCCAGGATTTTCCGCCATAGCTGTCCCCAGGTCACGCCGGTCTGGCCTGGTTTGCGGTGCAGCGACAGGATTAGCACCGCGGCCAGGCTGTAGACCGGCACCAGAGGCGCAAAAGCCAGCACCGCCAATCCTTCCAGCGCCTGGGCTGCCGCGGTTTCGGCTGAAGCCAGCGTGTACAACACAATGGGCAGGCCCACGTACGCCAGATTGGAGCGGAACGCTGCTTGTATGAACGCGCCTTTGGACGCGGCCGGTAGGCGCAGCAGAAACGCGACCAGGTAGCCAGCGGCCATGCAGGTAAGCATGCCCAGCAGTAGCACCAGCGAAATTTTGAGACTAGCGCCGCCCGAGATCCTGGTGCTTACGATTTTCTGAAACAGCAGCGCCGGCAGACCCACCCAGTAGCAGAGCTTGTTCATACCGCTGAAAAATTCGGCGGAGAGAAAGCCGGTGGCCCGCAGGATAATGCCCAGCAGGATCAGGATTAGCACCGGCGCCAGAGCATTGAAAATGGTCAGCAACATGGCGTAGCGCTCCGATTATAATTGGAAGGTGCGGTTCAGCGCCTGGACCTGTTCTTCGCTGATCGGATCGATCGGCCCCAGGCTTTTGGCGGTCAGGATGGCGCGCGCACTGAAGTCGGCCACTTCCAGCCGGTCGTAAGCGTGCAGCAGGTTGCGGCCGGATACGATCAGGCAGTCGTTCGCCACCAGGATCAGCGGATGGTCGTTGCCCAGCATTTCGACGATACGCTCTTGATCCATGAATGGCGTGCCATAGGGAACGACCGGCACATCGCGCAATACCAGGTAGCTTTCCGGGATCGTGCGCGTGTCGAAGGGCGTGCTGGACACGGCAAACGCAATGACATGCGGCGGATGGGCGATGATCACGGCGTCGATATCCGGGTGTTGTTCGTAGATGCGGGTGTGCAGCCGCACTGAGCGGCTTGGCAGCTTGCCGGCCTCACGGCGACCGTCCCGGATCAGCACCAGATCGCGCGGTTCCAGGTATTTGCGGTCCATGCCATAGGGCGTGATCAGGAAGCGCTCCTTGTCGATACGCGTGGAGAACGTGCCGTCCGTGCTGGTGATGAGCTGTTGGTTGTAGGCGCGCTGGATAAAATTGCACATGGCCTTGCGCATTTCCTTTTCGTGGCTGGAATGGTTTTCGGGTGCGAACTCTTCGGGCATGCATTTCTTCTGCTCCAGCAGGGCCAGTTGCGCTTCGGTCAGCGGTCGAATCGTGCCCAGTCGCGTGGCATGGGCAGCGATGCGGGCGCAGTAGTCCAGGGTTTCAAAACGCTGGAAAGCCAGGAAAAGGTTGGCGCCGGCGGTCACGATGCCGTGGTTTTCGAGCAGCACGGTGTTAAAGCCTTGAGCGAATGTATCAGCGATCACCTTGCCCAGTTCGGTGCTACCCGGCAGAGCGTAGGGTGCGTAACCCACTTCGCCGCAGACGTGGCGCGCTGTGGGGATGATGCGCGTATCCGGGATCTGCTTGACAATGCTGAACGTCACCAGTGCGGCTGGATGGGCGTGCAGCACTGCGCGCATATCGGGCCGGCTTTTGTAGACGGCTTGGTGAAACGGCGCTTCGGAGGATGGTTTATGCAGGCCATGCACGGCGCCGTCGGATGTCAACCGGACAATGTCACGCGCGTGGAGATTGCCCTTGTCCACGCCAGCCGGGGTCATCCAGACGCTGCCGTCATCGTCAAGGATGGACAAATTGCCGCCCGACGTGGTGGTCATGCCGTTGCCGTAGATGCGCTCCATGATCATGACGATCTGGTCGCGCGGATGCATGTATGTAAAATCCATGGTATTTTCTTTCGTTGGTCACGTGTTCTGAAGTGCGAGCATATTACAAAACTCGGCAGCCCATTTTTCAACCAAAAACATCAGCAAAGATATCGTCCAGGTTTTGGTCGCCGCGCTCCTGGACCGCCTGCTGGATCTGTTCGCGCGCAGGGGCCTGGTCCTGGTACATCATCAGCACGCGCACCGCGGTTTTGGCCAGGTGCATGGGCTGGTTGCGGATGATGTCGAGTAAAAAGGCCAAGGATTCGTCGCTGCGGATCAGGGCGATGGGCAGCAATAGGTTTTCGCGATTCGTGGCGAACAGCTTTTTTTCATAGTGTTTGCCGAGAATGGCAAAAGCCTGCGGGTCGCGGGATTCGCCAATGGCCATGGCCGCGCCGATGGCCAGATTTTCATTCTTGTCATCCAGGAAACGGCGCACGAACTTTATGGAGCGGGTTGGATCGATCTGCATCAGGGCCTCGAAACAGGCGTCCAGGATTTCCGGCTCCTTATCTCCGCTCATGATCTTGATTCGCAACAGGAGCGCGCAATCGCGGTCGCCCAGGGCGCGCAGCACCTGAACCGCGTCGCGTCGCGGCTGCGGTTCTTTGTCCATCAGCAGGTTGACGGCTTCGTAGTGGATGTCTTCGTAACCCATGTTGACCAGGGCAATCAAGGCTTGGCCGCGCATGGCCGCGGCCGTGTCGACCTGGCCGCCGTAGACCGGTTCAAACTGGACATGGCGCAGGGCGCGCAGAAACAACTTTTCGTCACGCGCGTCGAGGTGCGTAAGGGTTTTAACTGCGGCGGTCTTGGCCAGGCAACCCTTGTCGGTTTCCTCGGGCCGGTCCATGTAGCGGTCAAACATGGCGGTCACGGCATCGCTCAGCGCACGCAACCCCATTTTACCGATCACGTCGGCGGCTTTGGCGGCCAGCACGTTGTTTTTCTGGGACAGCGTCTTGGTCAGTAGCGCAATGTCCTCGTCGTTGACCGGTTGCTCGACCAGCGCACGCAGTTGCGCCAGCTTTTCATCAAATGAACGGCGTTTGGTCATTGCTCACTGCTCACTGATAACTGGTCATCTCCCGCTCAACAGCCCTTCAATAATCAGATCTGCAGCCTGGTCTTCGTTCATGCCTCTGCTCATCAGGGTTTCCAGTTGCTTGTCGTCCACACTGCCGATCGCTGCTTCATGGGTGACGTGCGCTTTGGGGTGTTGTACATCGACCACGGGTATGGCCTTGGCCCGGGCCTGGTCCAGTATGATTTCTTTGCAGTCCACGTGACCCCGGACATGGGGCGCCGAGGCCACGATCGTGTTGTATACCTCGGCCGTGGACTGGCAGCGCAGCGCAATATGACTTTTCAATGCGCCGCGCGCATGGGCACCCCGCAGGTTGGCGCTTTCGCGAATGATCACCTGGTCGTCGCCCGATGCGCTCACGTTGGCGGTTACATTCATGATTGCATGGGCTTCGCAGGTAACCTCAACGTCAATGTCCAGCTTGCCTACGCGGCCTTTGATCAGATCGAAATCGGTGCTGAACCGAGCGCCTTCCAGTACATGCACCCGGGATTTGGGGATGACGATCACGCCCCCTTCTCTGCCGTGCACATGCCGTTCCAGGTAGGCATATTGCGCGTTGCGGCCGATTTTCAGCGTGGCGTCCATTTCATGACGCACGCTGCGCGCATTGGGGAAAGTGCAGTGGGCGAGGATCGCGGCCCGGGCATCGTCTTCGATCTCGATCTCCAGCACAATGCGCTGCACGCCGGATTCCGGAATCATGCCGAAACAGACCTGGACCGGTTTGGCGATCACGGTGCCGCGCGTGACCAGGATCCGCGCTTCCAGGGCATCGCTGCTTTCGTGCGCATCGACTTCCAGGCCGGGCAGCAGATGCGTGCCCAGTACCGTGTGATGGTGAATTTCGATTCGGGCCACGTCCGGCTGGGCGCAGAGCTGGCGGCGGTCGGTTTTGATCGATGCGTAGAGTTGGTCGAGTAGGTCCGGCGTGTTCATGGCGATACTTCCCCGTTGAGCGCGGGTTGATTGATGTGATCGCAAGGGAGACACTTGCCTGTGAAATATTTGCCGATCTTATCCACAGAGCCTTTGTCGATCAACTGGCCGTGGCACATGAGGAACGCGTGCTCGGCGTGGCGCAGCACGACCGGGCTGTGGGTGATCAAGATCACGGTTGCGTTCTTTTTTTTGAGGGTTTGCAGCGTATCGAAAATACGGTCCAGCGCGCCTACGTCAATGCCGCTGTCCGGCTCGTCCATCAACACCAGTCGCGGTTCCATGGCCAGGATGGACGCCAGCTCGATCCGCTTGCGTTCGCCGCCGGAAAGGGTGTGATCTACGGCGCGGTTCAGGTAGTCTTCGGCTTTCAGGCCCACTTGTTCAAGCACCTCGCGAATGCGCGCATCGCCGCGGTCGCGTGCAGCGGCGCGGATAAAAGCTTCCACGCGCAATCCCTCGAAACGGGCCGGCTCCTGCCAGGCCAGGGTAATGCCGCGCCGGGCGCGTTCGTCCAACGGCACGTTTTTCAACGATTGCCCTTCGTAGACCAGGTCGCCCTCGTACTCCCGATAGCCGGAAAGCCCCATGATCACGCTGGCCAGGGTTGATTTACCTGCACCGTTTGGCCCCACCAGCGCATGCACATGGCCTTTCCAGAACGCAATCGATAGTTGGTTGAGGATCGTCCGCTTATCCAGGGTCAGCGTGATCCGGTCAACCTGCAATATGGCTTCATTCATGATTGTTCATCTTCTTTGTTGTGAAAACATAGTATATTACTCGGATTCAGGTTTTGTGTCAAGGAGAGGGATGCGTGTCGGGTGTCGAATGTCGAATGAATCGAATTAATCGATGGAATCGATAGATTCGAGGCTTCGATTCCATCGATTTCATCAAAAGCATTCCGTTCGCACCCGCCACCCGCCACGCGCCACGCTCACACCGTCAGCTTGATATACAAGCCGGGCAGGACTTTAGGCAGGTCGCGGATGTCGTTCAGGATGGCGAAGCGGCGTCCGGGAAACATGATCTCCATGTCGGCCAAACTGTTTTCCTGGGTGGATACAGCAAACGTGTGAACGCCCAGGCGTTCGTTTTCCTCGCAGGCCATGCGTACATCGTATTGCGCGTAGCGCGTGTTCGGGTCATAGTGACTGTCCATGGGTTTGCCGTCAGTGACCAGGATGGTCAGGCGCCGCCTGGCTTCGAGCCGGGACAGCTTGAAACCTGTGTGTCGCAGCGCCGCGCCGATGCGGGTTGAGTCGGCCGGATAGGCGGCGAAGATGCGTTGCCGCGCTTCGCTGTCCCACGTTTCTGCGAACGTCTTATAGATGATGTAGTGACAATGCTCGCGTCCGTTGGAACTGAAACCGCAGACCGCGAACCGGTCGCCCAGCGACGCCAGGCCTTCGCCCAGAATCAAGGCTGTCCGTTTTTCGATGTCGATCACTTTTTCGCGCTCCACGCTCTCGCCTGTCGAGCCGCTGACATCGAGCAGGATTACCACGGCCAGGTCCCTTTCGCGCGCATGTGTCCGTTCATAAAAACGGATGCGCGGCGAGGGTTCGCGGCCGCGTTCGATTATGTAATCCACCAGGATGTCGGGGTTGATGATTTCGCCGTCTTCCAGGTATTTTTCCTTGCGCAAGATGTCCGGTTTCAGCCGCTCAAAGATCTTACGCACCTGGGCAGCCTCTTCGCCGCAGTCATTGGGCGGCGGCGCGCGCAGGCGCGAGATGTCGGGCCGGCATTCGTAGACGCGGCAATAGTCGCGGTAGTAGGCGTCTTCGGTCTTGCTCCATTCGTCGTACAAGTAGCAGGCGTCAATGGCCTGTTCCGGCGCTTCGTTTTCGTCGTCGTCGCCCTGTTCCACGCCGCTGGACGGCATGGAGCCGGCGTCGGCATCGTCCTTGTCGCCGTGATCGCGTTTCTGCTGCTGGTCGCGTGCCGCTTCTTTCAGATTCGCCACTAGGTTTTTCGGCGGCGGCGTGCTGACCGAGCCCGGGTACAGGGCGTCGGGCAGGAAAGTGAAGGTGCGCAACTGGACGTGGCCCAGGTCCGGGAACGCAGCGAGCAGTGTGGCGCTTTCGCGGCATAGCGCCAGGTCGGCCACGGCAAACGTGTTGGCGCAGGCATCGATGCGCGCGCGCCATGCTTCGACCTGGTCAGGGGGCAGGCATCGTTGCGCCAGTTGGGGACAGTCCATCAGTTCGAAAAAGAGCCGGTCCGCGCCAGACATAGGCGGACGCTGTTCGCATTCGGTGCGCAGGCCGAAACGGACCAGGCGCACAGCTCCCGGCCAACGGGCCAGGGCGCGTCGCAGCGCGCGCACGGCGTCGAATGCCTGGAACAGGTTCAGCGCGCGCATGTCCTGGCCCACCAGGTCTGCGCAGGTTTCGTACTGCGGATGGCCATGGATCCGGCTGAACCCGTTCTCGGCCAGCATTGCGGCCGCGGCCAGCGCTTGCAGCAGGTACCAGCGCCTGTTCATGGCTGCATCGCCGAAAAGACGCAGGCGTACCGGCAGGTAGAGCCATTGGTACATGCAGACCATGGAGGTTCCGCGTTCGATGAGCGGGTCGGAATCGAGTTGACCCAGGTCGGCGACTTCCACTTCATAGCCGGTCAGCGCGCGCAACAGGGCGCTCAGCTTTTCGTTCACATCCTCTAAACGGCTCTCCTGGGTCAGTAAACGGATCATGGCCTCGCAACTGGTCAGCGTGCCTTCGAGGAAGGCGATGCCGCTCTTGGGGTTGTTGTGATACACCTTGAGCGCTTCGCGGATGTACAGGCCGACTTCGTCGAGGTGCAGCCGTTCGAGCAGGTTGCGGTAGTTTTTCAACAGGGCCAGCGCCAGGACGGGATCGATCTCGCGCAGACGGCGCAGGTGGGCGATCAGCGCGCGCACCTGACGTGGCGAATCGCCGAAACCGTCCTGGCCCAGGATGCGGAAATAGGCCACACCGATGTAGAGCCGGTCCTCAGCCAGTTTGCGGCCGGCTTCGAGCACGTCGCTGAAAATGCCGGGCAATTCCATTAGCCAATGGGTACTCGGATTGAGCGCGCAGATGAATTCCTTGAGCACATGATCGAAGCAGCTCTGATCCGCCTGGTTCAGCAGATCGTAGAAGCGTTCGGTGACCTCCGGCCGGTTTTCACCCAGCCAGCCGTCATCGTGCAGGGCCTCGATGGTACGCGCGAAAATATCGCGATAGCCCCAGCACACGGATTGCAACGAGAAATCGCGGCGCTCAGCGGTTGACGATCTGCGCATTTTCATCCTGGCCTTCCATCAGGTCGCCGAAATAGAGTTGGACGATATTGGTCACCGAATCCATGACCTCCTCGGAATCGGTCAGCGTACAACTGATGGCGCAGTGGCAGGCTTCGCTGAAGCTGAGACCGTGGCTGACCAGCCGGCCGACATACACGAGCAGGCGCGAACTGACTCCCTCTTCCAGGCCGAATCCCTTGAGTTCGCGGATCTTGAGCCCCATTTCGGCCAGTTTATCGCTCTGCTCCCGGCTCAACCCGGTTTCGGATTCGATGATGCGCGATTCGACATCCATGGCCGGATGGGTGAACTGGAGGCTGGCAAAACGTTGCTTGGTGGATTGCTTGAGGTCCTTGACCAGGCTCTGGTAGCCCGGGTTATAGCTCATCACCATCATGAAACGTGGATGGGCACGGATCACTTCACCGGTTTTATCCAAGTAGAGGATGCGCCGGTCATCGGTCAACGAATGGATGATCACGGTGGTGTCTTTACGCGCTTCCACGATTTCATCGAGGTAGCAGATACCGCCATGGCGCACGGCCAGGGTCAACGGGCCGTCCTGCCACACGGTCTGGTCATTCTTGAATAGAAACCGGCCGATCAAGTCCGCGGCGGTCAGGTCTTCATGGCAGGACACTGTGATCAAGGGCAGATTCAAGGCATAGGCCATATGTTCGACGAACCGGGTTTTCCCGCAACCGGTCGGCCCTTTGAGAATGATGGGGATGCGGCTCGCAAAAGCGGCGCGGAACACCGTCTCCTCATCGCCCTGTGGGATGTAATTGGGTTTGAACCGAACCCTGAAATCGCTGACAAGTTCTTCTGTTTCCATATCTTGATCGCTACCTTTCTGCGCTCTTCTCGCGGCAAGATGAAAATGCCTAAAATACACATTTATAAAGCGAGATTGGATTGTCAAGGCCGAAAAGAGAAGAGTGAAGAGTGTCGGGTGGAATCCGCAATCCGAAATTGTCCAATTTGTCTGAAGTCCGAAAACCCAACTTCCAACGCCTAACACCTCCCCTTCCTAGAGGCGGGACGCCTCCGCCACCCGGTTCAGCGCCTCCAGGCAGAAGACCCGCGGATAGTGCTGCTCCGCGTACCACAGGCTGGCAAAGTAGAGGCCTATGGGGCTGGGTTCGCAAAGGGCGCCTTGCACGGTGGCTTGTGCCAGCCAGTGGGCGCCGCGCAGGGCCTGGCCTTTATGCGGGCCGTTGGCCAGTGCCGCAACAGCCAGGGACGTTTCCTCGATGCTCGGCGGTAAACCCGGTGCGCCGCCCCAGGTGCCGTCGCTTTGCTGGGTGGCGAGCAGCCAAGTCTCAGCCCGGGACAGGATGTCGCCGGCATGGGGCAGGGACAGGTCCGAAAGGTCGCGCAGCGCCCGGATCACCAGTGCTGTGCCGTAGACCGGGTTTTCGCGTGCCGGTTCGCCCTGGTTGCCGAACCATAAAGGTATAAAAGAACCGTTCTCGCGTTGCGTCCTGCTCAGGTAGGCCATGGCCCGTTCGAGAAACATAGCGATCCTGAATTTCAGTTCCGGCGCCATGACCGGATGCCAGGCAGCCAGCGCTCGCATGGCATGGGCCGTGATGTCCGGGCAACTGCGGTCAAACGCCAGCTTGCCCCAGCCGCGGCAGAAAGTGGGAATGCCGCCGTCGTGGTTCTGCAATTTCAGCAGCCAGTCAATGCCCATGCCCGCGGATATGGCGTGGGTTTCGTCGTGGAGCCCCAGATGCGCCAGGGCCAGCAGTGCACCAGCCGTATCGTCCGCGTCAGGAACGCCGCCGGGCAAATGGATCCAGGCCCAGCCACCCGGTGCCGTGCCGGTATAGGGATGGACAGCCGTGTGTTGCGCGCGGATCAGAAAGGCGGAGACCGCCTGCTTGCGTTCCGGGGTCCAGCGGCCGCGCAAGCCGCCACCTGCGGCAAACGCTTTGACCGTCAAGGTCGTGCACCAGGCAGCCAAACTCGTATCGATGGGCCAGTCGCCATCGGCGCGCATGGAGCTTTGCAGAAAAGCGCAACACCTGGCCGTGACCTCATGCTTGCCATGGCCGGCCGCGCACAGGCTCATGGCCACAAACGCGGTCAACGGCGTAGCTTCGAGAAATCCGCCGTTTTCAGGTTGGATCCGCGCCAGCAGGGCCAGTGCGTGCGGTGCGGCCCAGTTGCGGTATCTGCGCGCCAGCCGGTTGCGCGCGGGTGCATGTACATGACGCGCCAGGCCCATGGAAATCAGTGCTGGCAAGGCATAGCTGACCACGGACAGGTTCAGGCTCCTGAACAGCGTGCGTGGAAACAGCGCCAGTTCAAATGGCAATTGCGGGATCAGCGGCCAGGCCTGGTCCGCCGGACCCAGACGCCCGGCCAGGGCGCACATGGTCAGGATCGGCACCGAGAAGGTGCGGTCATTGCCGTAATAGGCTAACACGGTGCGCACCAGCGCTTCGGGCTCGAGGCTGCCTGCCTGGAGCCGCAGATAGGCTTCGGCTCCGGCAGCCAGGTTCCCGTGTCGGTTTGCCGCAGGTATGCTCAACACTGACCAGACCAGCAGCGAGGTGCTGATGTTGCTCGGGCTGTCCGGCGTATCGCCCCAGCCGCCGTCGTCGTTGACCTGTCGCGCCAGCCAGTCCAGTCCGGCCGCGACCTGGTCATGGACCTGCGCAGCCTGGGCCCGGTCCAGGGCGAATACAGCCACGGCCACGGCCACGGCACTGCCGGATAAGCGACCGTGCCAGCAACCTTCGGGCGCCATGGCGTCCAGCAGGCGCATGCTCAGCGTATCGCGGCACGCTTCGATGGATGCAAGAGTCTCGTTCATGGCCGCATTGTAGCTGCTTCAAGGAAGTCGGACAAGTCGGACCTGTCGAACTTGTCCGACAATTTTTGAAATCTCCTGGTTTGTGGTTATCCTGTTTTGGTTGTGGCTTCGAACCTTTCCTAACGCTGAACACCCAACTCTTTCCTACCTCCACCCAAGCATCTGGCGTAGGGGTTGGCGCCACTTTTGGGCCCTTTGCCGCAACTTCATCCTGTTCAGCCGCCACCAGGTGGCGATGGTGCGGTCGCGTTTGCGCCGCGGGCCCTGACACAGGCGGTCGATGAATTCGCGGTAGATCAGCGACTGCACGACGCAGATGGCGTGGTGGTTGCGCAGTTCGCGCAGCTCCTGGCTGTACACCTCGGTCTGGCGGATGGTGCTTAGCACCGCGTAGCGCACGTTGACGGCGGCTTTGGTGCGCGCATGCGTTTTCAGCGACAGGTCTTCCATCTGGTTGAAATGGGTGCGCATGTTGCTCATGTTGGCATGAAACGCGTTCAACACGGCGCGCAGTTGTTCGCGGTTGGGCAGGCTGAATAGGTCCCGGCAGGTTGCGCGCAGGGATTTGGCATACGCATGACACAGCCGCACAAGGTGGTCTGGCAGGCCTGCCGTGCGCAGGTCGTCCCTGGCATGGTAGCTGAGCAGCAGCGGTTCGAGTGTGTCCTGCCATTCGATCAAGTCGCGTTGCAAAGCCGGCGAGCGCAGTGCCGCGAAAGCGATCAGGCGCGTGTAATGGCGGCCGGCATAGACCATGCGCTGGGTCAGACTGCGATCAAGTGCGTCACCCCACAAGGCATGCTTGCGCTGAAGCCATGCGCTAAACGTGTCGCGCATGCGCAGGGCTGCATCCATGTGGACTCTGATGCCGGGCAACCAGGTATCGTAATCTTCGAGCCGCCGATAATCGCTCCATAGATTCACCGACTCCTCCGGATTGCAATATTGCAGGTCGTAACAGGCGCGCAGTTCCATGGCCTGGCGTTCGTCCCAGCGGGTCAGGCGCTCGAGCATCACCTCGGTCCGTTCGTGGGTGCAGCCAAAGGCCTGGTCGATCATGCGCCGGCGCAGGCGGAACACATCCTCGCGCAGGCCCGGGTATTTCTCGGTCCAAGGCGCGGATTCGCAGCCCTGCCAGAGCAGGGTCTGGACGCTGATCTGTTCGGCGCCGTATTCGTTGAACAGCTTCAGGATGCCGGTGCCGGTGCGTTTGGCGATCACGTTGGTCACCATGGCATGCCAGATATTGCGCGATGTTTCTTCGCGGACGACCACCCAGCGGGGCAGTGCGCCGTGCCCGCCGACGCCGAACGGCAGCCCGTCGATCCGGGCATAGGCCGTATAACGCCGCATGCGCTTTCTGGCCTGTTGAATTAGGCGGTTGGATGCCAGGTTGGCGCGCGGGAAGACATCCATCTCGCTCATGATCGGCGTGCACAGATAATCTTCGATGGGATTGACATTGATCCCGGTCAGCAGGGTCTGGGTTTCGCGGTCGTAATCGCGGGTGAAGGCGTGGCGAAATGTGGTGTAGAAGCCCTGCTCGGTCATTTCAATACCGGGCGATACGGGAAAGACCTCCTTGATCGCCTCGATCACCACGTCGAGGCCGTCGTCCAGGCAGTGAAGGTCACGCCGCACCCAGCGCGGCAGCGTGTGGAGCTTGTTGTGCAGGGCATGGTCCAGGTCGCTTTCTCGCGTTTGCTGTTGCGCGATCTCCTCGTCGGTGTACAGGGTGCGCCGCTCCTGTTCATAGACATAGTCCCAGAAACAGCGCTGCCGGCCCAGCACGGCGCAGCGTTTCTGGGCCACGTTGAAATGGTAGCCGGCACGTTGCGCGGTTTTCTTGAGCCGGTTCAGAAAAAAGGCTGGGCCGAATTTGAGCGCCATGCCGATGGTGCGCGTGCAGATCAGCGCGATTACGCTGGCCAGCGCATTGCCGTAGTTGGCCCGCTTCCAGGCCATGCCCATCAGCAACAGGAAAAAGCCTCGGAAATACTGCGGTTGGCGGATCATCAGGTTGCCTAGGTGTGACAAAGGTTCTGGTCCAAGTACGCGGCTGAAATCGCCAATAGTTTTTCTTCGCTTTTTGTGGATCATGATTAATGCCTATTGTACACTGAAGTTGCGCAAAACAAAGCTTAAAAAATGCCATGAACGATGACATACATTGGTACGACGAAGTGGATTCCACGAACCGCGAATTGGCGCGGATGTTGCGGGCCGACCCTGCGCTGGCCCAAGGTTGCGTTGTGGCGGCCCGCAATCAGACTGCCGGGCGTGGCCGTTATGCGCGGACCTGGACCTCGATGCCGGGGCGCGACCTGACTTTTTCCCTGCTGATCCGGGAACATGCCCGGGTGGAGCGCGTACCGGCGTTGGCCATGGCCACGGCGCTGGGCATCGACGATTTCCTGCGCACGTACAACATTGCGTCGCGTCCCAAATGGCCCAACGATGTGCTGGTCGGCTGTAGCAAAATCTGCGGCATTTTGGCCGAACGCCTTCCGCTGGACCGTGAAGGGTTGTGCGGCATTGTGCTGGGTATCGGGCTCAATGTCAACATGGACGCGGTTACGGCCGGGCATATTGACCGGCCCGTCACCTCAATGCTGCTGGAAACCGGTTGCGTGCAGCCTGTTGAAGAACTTTTACCGCTGGTGCTGGACCGGCTCGATCCCTGGATCGAAGCCTGGCGTCACGCCGGATTCTCAGCCCTGCGCGAAACCTGGCAGGCGCGCACGATCCTGATCGGTTCAACTGTCACCGTGCGGGACGGCGAGCGTATGCTCTCGGGACGTTTGGCCGGCTACGGCGCCTATGGCCAGCTCTTGCTGCGCGACGACCAACACCGGGAACATGAGCTTTGGGGCGGGATGTGTGAAGAGGCGGGACACAACTCACGCCTTGCTTCTGGTCGATAGAATCGATGGAATCGAAAAATTCGATGGATTCGAAGTTGTCGGGAACTCGATTTCGCCGATTCTTTCGACTCAATCGACCCAGTAGAGCACGGGAAAGCCCTGTCCTGATGTATCGAATATTTTGCACGCCGATCCGTTAAGATAGTCCTTCCACTCCATGCCTGCACCTGTTAGAATATGACCATTCTTGAATATTTTCATCATGAGAGGATAGCTATGAACTGGAACGCAGCATGGATATGGCATCCGCCTTTGAGCAAAATGGACAACCTCTATGTTCATTTCCGGCGGGAAATCAACCTGGGCCAGCAGCCGGAGCAGGCCCTGGTCTATGTGACGGCATGCAGTTTGTATAAGCTGTACATCAACGGTATTTACATTGGACGCGGACCCAATCCCTCGGATCCTTCCCTATACTACTACGACACCTATGATATCACCGAGCATCTCTGCCAAGGTCCCAACGTGGTTGCCGCGCTGTGCTATAATTACGGTGCTGAGCCAAACGGTATTCTACGGCAGAACTGGGGGCGCGGCGGGTTTCTGCTCGAAATGCGCGACAAAACCGGCCAAGTGCTGTTGGCAACGGACCAGAACTGGCTGGTCCACAAAGCCGACGCCTGGGACCAGGACGTGCCGGTGAATTGTACGCTGTTGGGCGATTTCAAGGAAATTTACGACATGAGAAGGACAGTGGACGGCTGGACCGCGAGCGGTTTCGATGCCTCCGAATGGTCCGCGCCCGAAGTGCTCGGCCGGCCGCCCGTGGAGCCCTGGACCAACCTGATCGAACGCGAAATCCCGCATCTTGGCGGCGAGTGCGTCAGCCCGGTCAATGTCTATTGGGAAAGCGCCAGCGTAACCTATTCCTGGCGCGACGACTGGGAGGTGTACCGCGAGCAGAAGTTAGCGCCGACCAGTCCACACCAGCCGCGCGATGAGGAGTTCTGCAAGGTGTGCAAAACCCATGACGATTTCAGCCCGTCGCTGATCCTCGATTTCGGCCGTGACGTTACCGGCTATCCTGAAATTCATGTGACCAACTGCAACGGCGGCAAGATCGACATACTTTACGGTGAAGACCTGAACCTTGTGCGCGTCGATCAGTACACGCTGCGCAGCGGCAGTCAAATCCTGCAGCCGTTCAACCGCCGCACATTCCGCTATATGAAGCTCGAATTCGTCGAAACCCCCGCACCCATCGAGATTTCGCGTGTGTTTATCGAGATGAATACCTACCCTGTCGATAACGTCGGCTTTTTTTCCTGCTCAGACGATCGCTTGAACCGCATCTGGGAAACCGGCGCCTACACCATGCGCATGTGTATGCTCGATCATTATGTCGACTGCCCCTGGCGCGAGCGCACGCTCTATGGCGGCGATCTTTATATAGAGAACATGATCGGCTTCTATGCTTTCGGCGACCTGGCCATGACCCGCAAATGTTTGCGCCAGATGTTCAACATTCAATATGACGACGGTGCGCTGCCGCCCTGGGGGCCGTACGCTGGCGCGCCCCTGTTCTACCCGGCCTGGTCGGCCTATGTCGGGTTGACGCTGATCGATTACTACTGGCTGTCGGGCGACAACGAACTGATCGACGATCTGTGGCCCGGTTTCTCGCGCTTGCTGGCCTGGACGCTCGCACGGCTGGAGCAGGATCCGCACGGTTTGATTGCCGTTCCTGAAAAACGCTGTTCGTACGACGAATGGCTCGCGAGCGAACGCACGGCGTACCTGCCCTGGCAGAATTTCTGTTTCTACATGCTGCTCAAGCGCGGCGCCAACCTGGCCAAGCGCACGAAGCGTGACGAAGAAGCGGTCAAGCTGCGTCAGGCTGCCCAGAAAATGGCTGCCGCGCTACGCGAGCACCTGGTGGACAAGGATTACGGCATGGTGATCGAGCGCGGTTCAGTCTCGTATAAATGCACAAGCATGTCCGGTCAATACGACAACGCCCTGTTTCTCTGGTCGCACATCCCGGATTACAGTTGGGGCCGCGACATCGCGCGCAGGATGTTCATGCCGGAAACGAGCCGCATCCAGGCTCCGTTCCACGGCTGGTTTGTCACTAACGGTTTGCTGGGGTACGGCGAGGACCGCTATGCCGTCGATTTCATACGCTGCTACTGGGGCGCCATGCTTGATCGCGGGGCTGGCACGTTCTGGGATTTGTTCTCCCTGGACTGGCCGCCTTTGACCCAGCCAAGCCGCCAGACCAGCCTGTGTCATGGTTGGGCTGCCACGCCCACCTACGTGCTGCCGGCTTTTATTCTGGGCGTGCGCCCGCTCGAACCCGGGTTCAAGAAAATCCTGATCGAACCGCGCCCCGCCGATCTGAGCTGGGCCGACGGTTTTGTGCCCACGCCTCAGGGGCCTGTATTGACCAACTGGCAGCGTGATCCGTCGCGGTTCCGGATCCAGATTCACGTGCCCGAAGGCAGCACCGCCCAAGTCTCGCTGCCGTCGTTGACCATCGTCAACCCACGTGTTCGCCTGAACGGCCAGCAAGTGCCCATCGAACGCAAGGAAGGCCGCTTTCTGGTCGATGTATCCGCTGGAAGGCATGTGATTATTCTGGAGTAAAGAGGAGCTAGAAGTTAGGGAGTTGGGGAGTCGGGGCGTTGGGAATCAGAAATGGCGGAGACGATAGTCCCGTGGTTCCAGGCCGAAGAGCTCAAGCTGCTGCTTGACGAACTGGCCACGGACGCCGGCGCGCATTGTGGCGACCGACGCGCAACATCCCCGCGTTCACGGCGCGATCTTGAACAACGTGGAAGGCTTTTCCTATGTCCCGGCCCGGTGCTTTGTCGATAGTACCGGCGCCGCAATATTGGCTGATCTGTGCGGTGCCCCTGCCGCGAGGCCGGTCGCGACACGCCGCGTTCTACCGCAAATACGTGCCCCATTGCGAAAACACGGAACTGGTCGCCACGGCCGCGCTGATGGGCGTGCGTGAAAGCCGCCGGATTGTGGGCGAATACGAGTTGAATTTCGACGACTATACGGCGCGCCGTCAGTTCCCTGACCAGATAGGCGTGTTCAATAAATTCGTCGATATCCATCCGCTGGACTGCTCCAGGGCTGAATACGAACGTCTGCGCGAGGAGATAAGCCACTCCTGCCGCCTCGGAACTGGTGATAAGCCCGGAGATGACCCGTGGGTAGTTTGGCGGATTTCAATGGTTTTCATGGCATCGATGGATTCGAAATGAACGCGCAACTACGAACCCGCTTTGCGGTAGGCCCTGGGCGAGCAGCCGATATACTTGCGGAACGTGCGCGAAAAGTAGTTGCTGTCGTCGAACCCGTTACACCGGGCGATTTCCTTGATCGAATCGTCGCTGCCCAGCAATTGGCTGGCCGCGCTCTGCACGCGCAGCCGGATCAGGTAGTTCACCGGCGTGGTGCCCGTGGCCTCACGGAACCGGCGCAACAGCACGGACTCTGACATGGCCGCTTTGCGCGCAAGGTCCTTCAGGTTGATGGGTTCGGTCATGTGCTCGTTGAGGTAGGTCAGCACCTGCTCCAGCTTGAGCAGCGAGGCGGCCTTGGTGGTTTCGGTCAGGGCATAGGCGCGCGACAACAGGCAGAGCAGTTCCATGAGCCCGGCCACGGCCATGCAGCCGTAGCCCGGCTGCCGCACTTGTAATTCGATCATGATCTTCTCTATTAAAATCAACACTTGGTCGAACTTTTCGCCCGTCAGCTTCAGGCTCGGCGGAAAGCCGCTCTGTTCGCGCAGACTCGGTTCCAACTCGAAGAAAGCGCGGTAACCGGGTACGCGAAGCAGGTCAAACCAGCACGCGCCCAGCGCCTCGGGTATGTAGAGGATATTGTAGATCGACAAACCGGTCATCCCCTCGTAATGGTGCGGTACGCCCGGACGGACCAGGTAGATGTCGCCCCGCTTCACTGCATGGCGTTCGCTCCCGATATGGTGTAAACCATGCCCTGTCAGTACCACGATCAGTTCGTGAAACTCGTGGGTGTGCCGAAACGCGGAACACCCCTCTAACTCCCACCGGATCACCGTGATCGGAAACCCAGTGCTCCGCAAAACCGTATCGAACGCATGTCGCTTTAAGGCCATATTGACGGTATCGTGCTTATTTTTAGTGGTATTGTCCATTTTAATTTGATACGAATAGCATATAATCGTTAAAAACAGATAACATCAACATGGAGCGATAAGCTATGAGTAACGCAAACACAGACGGCATACCGAGGGCAAGAACATGGCAGGCGGCATGGATCTGGGCGCGCGACAACGGACAGCACCGGAACGTCTACGCCCTGTTCAGACGTACGGTCGCCAACGCGCACGATGCGCGTAACGCCAAGGTCCTGGTGGCGGCGGATACACGCTACCAGCTTTTTTTGAACAGCGAGCGCATCGGTTGGGGCGCGCCCCAGAGCCAGCCCTATTTCCAGTATTATGATACCCATGAGGTGTGCCTCCAGCCGGGCGAGAACGTGCTGGCCGTGCTGGTCTATCATCTGGGCGTTCATGAGCAGACCCGCCCCGGCCTGATTCTTGAGTTGCTCGATGAGGCGGACCAGGTGCTGGCCGCAACGGATGAGCGTTGGAAGGCACTCGTTTGCGATGCCTGGATGCGTGACACTCATTATAGCGGCTGCAACCAGGTCTACCCGTTCCAGGAGCGGTTCGATGCGCGCAAATTCCCCCACGATTGGACGCAAGCCGGTTTCGACGACAGCGCCTGGGACCCGTGTCGTCTGCTGTGTCAACACACGCATGACTTCTGGACTGTACTGCAACCGCGCGACATTCCGAAACTGGTGCAGCAACCGCGCCTGGCCAGCCAGGTGGTCCAGGTCGACGAAGCGCTCTGGCTCGAGGCCCGGCAGCGCAAGGATCTATCCTTTTGCCTGTCGCAGAGCGGCCGGCCGCTGGCCATGGCCCGCGTCCAAGGCGTGGAAAACCTGCTGTGCGAAGATGGCGAAACTACGCTGGTCTGCAGCACGGAGCATGAGCAACGCTATTTTGATGGCGTCTACGATCCGTGCATCCTGCTCGATTTCGGCCAGGGCATCAACGCTTTTCCCGAACTGCGCCTGCGTGGGCCGGCCGGCGCACGTGTGATTATGGGCTATGCCGAACGCCTGGTGGATGGCCATTTCACCAATGCCATTGAATGCCCGTTTGCCGACGAGCTGGTGCTCGATGGCCAGGAACGCACATGGCGACCAGCCTCATGGCGCGCGTTCCGCTACCTCAAGATCAGGGTCAGCCAAGGCTACCAACCACTGACCATCCTGTCGATCAAGGCGGATACGGTCAACTATCCGTTTGAGGAAAAGGGCTGCTTCAACAGCGGCGACGAATTGCTCAACAGCGTGTTCGCGATCAGCCGCGCGACCTTGAAGCTGTGCTCCTACGATTGCCTGACCGATACGCCCTGGCGCGAGAGCGCTCAGTGGCTGGGCGATGTGGCGGCCGTGACCGTGCCGGGCATCTATGCCTGTTACGGCGACGTGACGCTGCCGGCCAAGTTCTATCGCCAGTCCGCGGCCAACCAGTATTGCAACGGCCTGATCGCCAATGTTTCCAATATGGTGAGCAACAACTGGCGCAAAGCCATTCCCGACTACTCGCTGTGGTGGCTCATGGGGCTCTGGGAGCACTACTTGTACACCGGCGAAGAGGTCTGGCTCAACCGTTATTATCCCGAAGCCAGCCGCGTGATTATGACCCACCTGCGCTACCTGAACAACCTGGGCCTGATCGTGAACATGCCGGGCTGGGTGTTCGTGGACTGGGCGCCCGTGGACAAGCGCGGCGCATGCGGCGCCTACAACGCCATCTTTGCCGGCGCGCTCGAAGCCATCATCCACATCGCAGAATTCAAGAACGACGTCTGGATGCAACAGACCTGCGAACAGGTGTCGACCGCACTGCGCGCTTCGTTCAAAGCCACGTTTTTTGATGAAGACAAAGGCGTGTTCATGGACTGCGTGGACAAGGGCGTGCGTTCGCAACGCATCAGCGAGCACACCAACTTCGGTGCGATCCGGTGGGGGCTGTGCGATGACGAGATCGCGCGCCGCGTGATCGACCGGTTCTACGGCGCCCAGGCTATGGGCTGGCGCGAGTATGCCGAAGCGCAACCTTTCTTCATGACCGTGGTGCTGCAGGCGCTGGCGCGCATGGGCCGCGGCGACTTGGCCGTGGAACTGATGCGCAAGCGTTGGGGCAAGCGCATGGTGGATGAAGGCTGCACCTCCTGTCACGAGGAGTGGGGTTGCAACGGATCGTGGCGCAACGGTTTGGACAACTACAACGGCTTCTTCCGCACCCACAGCCACGCCTGGTCCGCCTGTCCGGCGGAATTCCTGATCAAACACCTTGCCGGCATAGAAATCATCGAACCTGGCGGCCGCAAAGTAAAGGTGAACCCGGTTTTTAAAGGCGTAGACTACCGGGTGACCTATCCGCTGGTCGCCGGATCAGTGGAAGTAAGCGTGGCCAACGACAAGGTGAAGGTCGCGACCAGTGGCGACGTGGTTGTCGTTCCATAGCCCGCTGACAGCAGGGGCGTCCCGCCTTTAAGGGCGTGCGCAAAAAATAACTTTACCATTGAGGGGCAATTCATCCCATCCGGCTTCGTTGCGAATGGTTCGAAATATTTTAATATTTTTGCAAATTCGCGACTTGCCGGCTGGGCGACTTGCCGGCTGGGCGACTTGCCGGCTGGGCGACTTGCCTCCACAAATGGCGAACTTTTTTTTGCGCACGCTCAAGCTTTCCGCAACATGCTGGCCGCGCCGACTCCTTCAGTGAGCAAGACTTCACCAATGTTCTGTATGGCCGCAACCATTTACTCGCCACTCATCTCGTCAAAGCGGCTTCAGTTTGATGGCCAAATCGGTGCGGTGGCTGATCACGGGCAGCGTTTGTTTGGTTTTGTTCAGGGTGATGCGTTGGGTTTTGAACGGTTTGCCTTTGAACGTGTTCCAGTATTCCAGGCGATATTCGCCAGGTTTGAGGTCCGCTGGCAGCAGCAGGTCGAGTTGCCCGCTTTCCGGAAAGGTGGGATCGTCATAACCGCTGGGTTGACGCGATTTTTTGTACTGGTTCATCTGGTTGGAAAAAATGTAGCCGAACAATTCGCTTTTGTTGTACAGGATCAAGGCTTGGCGATCGACCACGTCCTTGCCTTTGTTTTGCAGTTTCGCCCTGGCCTGTTTCAGGTCTTTGCCGCGATGGTCTTCACCCTCCATATAGCGTGCAATGGCCTCGTGTTCGTTGTATAGTTCATGGGCATCCACCAGGTTCCACCACCAGAACCCGGTCACGCCGGCAGTTTCGGTCATGAGCATGGCCCAATTGCCAGTATGTAATTCGACCTGCAATTGCTGTTCCGTGTTGCCTATGGGCGAACCGCCCCATTCGCCGATGATCAACGGTTGCCGGTTGCAGTACGTGCGCCTGTAGATGTCGGCAAACACATGGATGATGTCCGCCACGCCTTCGGATGCAGTGAAGTTTTCGCGCTCCCAGAACTTGGTGAACGTTGTGTAGGCGTTGTTGTGCACGATGTCGATGTAGTCCCGGGCCCAAACCTCGGTGCCATGGGTGGGTACCGAAAAGTGGGTCGAGACCATGTGTGGATGCGCATCGGCGCGGCGAAGGTATTCGGCCACCTCTTCGTTCCAATCGATCACTTTGTGCATGTGTTCGGTGGTATGAAAAGGTTGCGGCATATTCTCCAGGTTTTTCTTCTGGTATGGTTTTTTCGTAGTGCCGCGGTAATAGGCCTCGACCCATTCGCACTCCGTAATAACGCCCCACCAGGCAATAGCCGGCGAATAACCCCAGCGCGCAATGATGTAGCGTAGTTTGTGTATATGGCTCTGGCGCGCCTGAGCGCTGTCAAAGAAATCGGTGGCGTATTGAAGGTAACCGTCCTCGAAGGTGCGCATGTTGAGCGGATTGGAGTCCCACTCGTCGTCAATGTCCGTGCTGAGCATGCCGTGGTTGGTGGTTTCCAGGTTGACATAGATGCCTTTTTCCTGGGCCAGCTCCATGATTCGGTCGAGGCGTGCGGCATTGGCCTGGTTGTAGTAGCTCAGGCCGTGGTAGCCGGGATATTCGCTGTTCCACTCCAGGGTCAGCCACCAGGAGCACATCCAGATACGACAGAAATTCTGGCCCCGCTCATTCATGACGTGGAACCACTTGTGGTAGCAGTAGGTTCCCATGGCATCGGCCCAGTCCAGGTTGAGCTGGGTTTTGTGGGAGAACTGGTTGGGCCGCCGGTCAGTGGGCGAGCGCAGGTTCAGGCCGATGGGATAGTAAAAATCGCCATTGTCGAATTCGAAATAGCGCGGGTCTTTACGCGCTTTACGAAGGAAACCCGGGTTGTCCGGGTTGGCTTTGCAGACAAACGAACCCTGGTGTTGCGCTTTTTCGCCGGTTTCGCAGTCGTGGGCCGTGAGAAGCCACTGGTAACGGCCCGGGATCCAGGGCGTCACACGCGTACACCAACGAGACGGCGGCGCTTTGACCGCCTTTTCGCGGCCTTTGTCCATGACCAGTTCCCAGGGTTCCAAGAAAAAACCGGGCTGCGTCAGGCGTTGGCCCGCGGGATCGATCAATTGGATACTGACATCGATCTGGTTGGGATTGTACGGGTTGTTGTAGATCCTGTTCAGGGTGAAATCCAGCTCGAATTTACTGTATTGCGGCACTTCTTTAACATCGCCTCGCTGGACGTCCAGAAGCAAGGGCGGTCGAGGTTCCGTGTTCGGTTCCCAGAGCAGCCGGCAATTGCCTACCTGTAATGTTCCCTGCGCGTCGCAATCCATGGAAAACAGGCGCAAGCCGATCTCGTGCAGGTTGAGTAGTTCATAGGGCGTCATCCGGCGCTGCGGGTCTTGGGCGCACATCCAGTCGTCCGGTCGATCCAGATGAAAGTAGACCCGTTGCCATTCGTCAGGTCGTATGGAGACTAGTTCGGATTGGTAAATGATGTCTTCGCCAGTACGAAAGAAAAACATCAAGGTCATATCCGAACCACAGGCTTTCGGCAGGATGTCCAGCGACAGCACTCGCGCGCCGGCCCAATGCTGGACTTTGCGCGTTGCCATGGCCAGCATGCCGTCATCCATGCCGTCCAGGGTGACCGAACGGGATTTCTTGTCATGTGCAATGCTGTTCGCGGCCAGGCGTGGGTCGGTGTTCCAGTGCTTGTATAGGTAAAGCGGGCGCTCGTGTCGCCGTTGGGGTAAGCCGGGATTGTCGCTCAAGATGCGCACGTCGGGATAGCGCTGGCTCAGCGTGTACGCGATTTCGTTGATCCATTGCGTGCATGTGGGGTAGGGGCGGTTGAGCCGGATCAACAGACCGCCGAAACCCGGTTGCCGGCCAAAACGGGTCACCATGTAATGCGCCTTTTGCAGCATCAGTTCCAATACCTTTTCGTCGCTGAACCAGTCGGCCGAACGAGCCAGATGACCGCCGTTGGCCTGGTTGAGCGGATGGTCTTTCCAGTTGTATTTGCCGAAATCATCCAGTTCGTCTTCGCTGAAAAGCAGCGCGGGGCAGGCCCGTTCATGACTTTGGGCATGCAGTTGACGTTCCCATTGCCAGGCGATGAGCTGATCGAATTCACCTGGCCCCAGATAGTGGCCCCAGTCCGGCGTCCAGGTAAGCGGCGCATGCCAGTAATGGTCGGTATCCAGGTCGGGGTCGGGCGCGGTCCAGGCGCCGTTGTTAAACTGGAACACAGCCGGTCCGTTATGGGATCGGCGCATGGTTGGCTTTACGGATGTCTTGTTTTCAGGTGCTGGTTGATCCAGTTGGTCGAGGACATGGACCAGCGGCAGACGATGGCGTACTGCGGTGCCGCCGCTTTCGATCATCAGGCTCAGCTCATAAGGACCGGCGCTTTCCGGTTGCCAGTCCGCCTGCCAGTAAGGGCGTTCCAGGGCCTGGATCGTTTCCGTGCCGCTGCCAGGCGGTCGCAAGGTTAGGTAATCCTGACGAAAATAGCAGGTTGTGGTTTGCGATCGCGCCGTTGATTCCCCGTGCGGTTCGGCGATTAGACGGGCATTCAATTGGTTGGTGGCATAGGGATTGCCCGTGAATCCGTCCAGGCGAAAGCGCACTGGCGCCAGGGCGCCGCGGTGCGCCGCAAGGGGCGGTTGCACGTCATACACCCTGAGCGGCAAGGGGTTGCGGTTGCGTAGATGCAGTTCGCCGATCTCCAGGTTGGATGCGCAGCGCTGGGCGGAAAACACCTTGATGCCCCAGGCACAAACCCAGCGCAAAACATCGACATCGAATGTGCGGCGCGCATTGCGGCATTGCCAGTCCGGACTGTCCTGGTTCAGGCTGAGCCGGAAAAACTGGTTCTTGCCGTTCAGCGTCATGGGCTCGCGCGTTTCAAACCACAGGTCCTGCTTGGTGATGAAATAGAAATGGGCAAAGAGCACGACATTTGTATTGTGCCGTTGATTGCGCACATACAGGTCCAGATCGCCGAATTCGCGCCAGTCGGCTTCGACAGGGATTTCAAGCACAGCCGAGGGGGGAACTTCGAACGACCACAAACGGGTCTGTTCCCGGGCCACCCCGGCCCACAGAAAGGTTGGTATTATGCACAGGATCGTGAAAGCGCGCGCCAGAATCATAACCTACCACCAGCCAAGTTGTTGACGTTCGATGCGAAGGATGTTGTGCAAGCCTTTGATCAGGGAATCGACCCACGACGCGTCCTGTTCGGGGGCGTTCCTCGGAATGTGGACAAAATGCGTGTGATGGGCTTTGGCGCACATGCGTAATTGGTGTTGTATGTCGGGAAAACGTTGTTTGCGCATCTTGTCCAGCATGGGCGAGATCAGCACTGTCTGCTTGAACCCGGACGCTTCCAGGCTTTGCAGAAACCAGGCCAGTTTATTGATGTAGATCCAGAGGTCCACGCCGCGCTCCATGTCGATTGGAGAACAGAGCACCACGGCCGCATCCTGTTTCTCCAGGTTGGCCAGTTTGGCGATAAAGGCGTGGATTTCCCATGAACAGGAGGGGAGCTGGACGCACTGCCAGGCATTGCTATCCATTGGATTGGACATGGCCAGGTTCGCATGCAGGTCCTGGCGCAGACGGTCGGCTGCAAAAAAAAGACCAGATCGGACCAACGGTCGGGTGTCACGACCGATCAGGTGCGAGATGACGCGCACACTTTCCCAGCGCCGTTCGTTACGCTGGGCAAAGCGCCGTTCGGCCAGCAGAATGACCGGGCCGTCGAAACTTTGCAGATAGCCGTCCTCTTCCCACAACTGCACGCCCTTGACCGGCGCCTGCACCTTGTAGTCCATCTGCCAGTTTTCGCATACAAAGCGCAGGATCCCGCTGCCTTCCAAGGTCAAATTTATTTCGAGCATTTCAGCATCGAACAAACCGTCGAACAGCAGGTGATCCTTGAAGAACGCACGTACTCTTGCGCCGGGCGGTCCGCGCAGTTCAAAGGTCGAGGGATAACCCGCATAAGCCGCTTCGGGAAAAAAGGAGACCGACACATCCCCGGTCGTTTCGCCAACCGCGTAAAGCGCCACTGATACGAGTGCCATAATGACCCATGCCATCTGCCTGTCTGCAAAAGATCTCATACGTGCTTTAACAAAACCTTTTCGCGTTCGCTTTTCAAGAAGTAAGTGCCGTTATTTATTTACGTCCGTAGAAGCGTGCACACCCACATTGATGTGTCACCCTTTGGGCGCATTTGAGTTCTGTGATCCATTTTTCGACATCCCTTCAACGCTGGTCGAGCCCGATCCAACGCACGTCGCGACTATCCGGAAATCGCTGCAACAGCGGGACGGCGAGTATCTGGCCATGTATGTGGGTTCGTTTGCCGTTTATCAGGGCATCGATCTCCTGTTCGATGCGATTCCACGAGCACCTGCCCGGCGCCTGCTCTCCTCTTTCAATGGCAACGCCCCGCAAGCCCTCAAGCCTGAAAAACAAGGGAGTAAGGCCCGCATCTAGGGCATTAAGGCCAATAAAGTCATCCAAGTCATTCAGGGCAGCAGGGTCAGTAAAGCCCGCAACTCCCCCATGTTCGCCTCCTGACTGGATTCGGCTCTCGCGCTCGCAATCGCGTAATCAAAAACAGACGTTGTTTTGTTCCGCTCGAATGGATCATTTTCGCATTTTCTTCTTGTTCTAAAGACATTCATATTGGATGATATGACTCATCTTGAAATGAGCGAAGATTTCGTCGCAAGCATGCGAAGAGTGTGTAAGATCAAGTGTTTTCGGTGTATCGCGCCGGGAATAAAGAAATTTGTGAAGTTATCGAAGTGTTTTTTCTGAGCAGCGAGGTAGAGTTATATGACAAATGGATTGATTTTGAAGATTAAGCTCAATGGGATTCGCCCTCCAATCTGGAGAAGATTCTGGGTTCCAAAAAAACTGACCTTGAGCAAACTTCATGAGGTGGTGCAGTATGTGATGGGATGGGATAATTACCACCTCTATTTATTTAATGTCCTTGATGTGTCGTATGGCGTTGTTGACCATGATTTCAACGACGATATGGCACGGGCGGATAAGAAATGGCTGAAGGATGTCTTCACGGACGAAGGCGATAAAATCGATTACAAGTATGATTTCGGGGATGGCTGGACTCACGAAATCAAATTAGAAAAGGAAGAGAAAAGCGAAAAACAGACCCCTTATGTGATCGCAGGCAAAAGGGCTTGCCCTCCGGAAGACTGTGGTGGAGTGCAAGGTTATCAAAATATTCTCCATGTCTTGGCAAAGACGCGGCGCAATGCGGAGGATAAGGAGCTGCTGGAATGGCTTGGTGACTATGATCCGGAAGCCTTTGACGTCGATGAGTTGAACGAGAATTTTCCACGTCGAACATAATTCGTTTGAGGGTGGGTGCTCCTTATTTGAACATGGATCCACGCGGAGATTCTGGCCGCCCTGCGCGACCAGACCGTGCCGTCCATTTATCGCGCCGACGCTTGCCTTTACAAGCTCGCGACAAAGATTGGGACAAAGCTCCGATCTTGGTGGAGCAGCGATTGATCGACTTGCACTGCCTCAATCGTTGGTGGCCGTTGTGCCCTGTGGTCCGACGAGATGGCAACGTGATTTAGGAGAGCATTTCCACTTTTAGTAAGTATTTCTTCTCGAATAGCGGCACAACATTCGGATTTTCATCGTCATCCGCAATCCGCGACCGAAACGACTTGGCCGGTATACATGGCCCGGTCTATGGCGAAGCAGGTGATGGCGGCGTTGAAGCCGTCGTCCAGGCTGGTGCGTGGGGACGCGTTGCCCAGCATGCAGTCTGCCAGACTCTCGCCAAGCACATCGTCACCGCCACCGTGACCGCCCCTGCCGCCGGTATCGGGCCGGATCGTCTGCTCGTTAAAACCGATGCGCTTGAGTTCGATCTCACCGCTGAGGACGTTGGCGCGCAGCGTGCCCTCGGACCCGCACAGGTACATGCGACGCTCCGGGATGGCCGTGTTGCAGTTGGTGTGGAACGTCGCACGCACATCGTTTTCGTACTCGATGACAGCCACCTGGTTGTCCACGATGTCCTTGTCCGCGGTGAACGGATTCTTCTCCACCAGGCCCGGCCAGGTGCGGTAGGCCTCCCTTCTCTTGTCATTCCGACCCAGGCGTTCGATGTGGTGCGCGTTGGACGGAGTGAAGAAGTTGAGACCGCCGAAACTGGCCACGCGCCGTGCGCGGCTGTCCACGATCCAGTTGGCCAGGTCGATGTCGTGGCAGCACTTCTCCAGCAGATGCGTACCGGCCAGGGCGGTGAGTCGGCGCCAATCGCCGTGAATGTAGCCGCCGTGGTTGAAGTCCAGCGTCTCGTTGAACTCCATGCTGATTAGGTAGCCGATATGGCCGGACACGACCAGTTCCTTGATCTTTTTGTAGTGGGGCGAGTAGCGCAGCGTGAAACCAATCACAAAGCGGCGCCCGCTCTTTTTCCACGCCTCGCGCATGACCAAACAGTCCTCCAGCGTGGTGGCCAGCGGCTTTTCGCAGAACACGTGCTTGCCCGCCTCGAACGCGGCCACGGCGTGTTCGCGGTGCAGACAGTTCCAGGAGCCGATCATAACCCAATCCACGTCCGGTCGCGCCGCCAGGTCGCGCGCCTGCTCGTGCACCACGATCCGGCTGCCGTACGCCTCGCGCGTCGCCCGAACCGAACGCTCATCCGGGTCGCACACCGCCCGCACCTTGAAACGGTCCGAGTACTTGAGCGTCTTGTCCAGCACATCTCGTAACCTACCACCACAACCAATCAATCCGATCCCAATTTCTCTCATTGCTGTTCTCCACTTTATGCTGATATAGCCTCGCTATTTAATGTTTTCTAGACCATAACCTATTCGGGAAACGATGGAATAAAACCAACACTGAGCCTGTACAAATCGATCATCGCGGCATGGAGGTGCACCGGCTGTCGCGATGGCCGCAACGAGTGCACGAGACCTACTGTTTGTGGATCTGCCGCTTCGGTCTGGGCGGTTTTTCGCGACGCAACCTGCACGCTAGCGCCGACGACAGCATGCCGCCATCAGCGCGGAGCTGGGCTACGCCGATCCTTTTCTGACGCTGTTTTTAGTTTGGAATAAAATACACAAAATATATTCTAACAGACCTTTGCTTCCAAAAATTCAAAAGCAAGATGCTATGACAACAAAACTGCCGTAGATTTTCTTGATTTGGAACCAAATGTTTATAGTCCAGGCTTTAGCCTGCCAGAATCGTGCTGGAAGCGTAATGCATTGCAAAACAACATAGTGTTGCTTGCAGGCACG
>CAZOLK010000047.1:0-29891 GCA_964580325.1 uncultured Verrucomicrobiota bacterium
GGAATACAAAGCTAACCTAAACGAAAGGAATCATATTATGTCTACTCGACAAAAGATGTTGTTGGGCATTGCGAGTGTGGCCATGTTGGTTGGAGCGGGATGCACTTCGCTGGATGTTGGCCAACCTGCCGACGTCGTGGCGGAGCGTGAAGATATCCTGTTGGTGCGCGAGGACGTACGCAAACTTTCCGGGCGGATCGACCAGTTGCGTGGCGAGACCGATCAACTCTGGGACCAGGTCAAGCAGGTCAAGGCGGAGCAAAAGCGCCTGGCTGACCTCAGTGGGCAGCAAATGGGTCAGGATCTTATGCGTCTGGACAAGAAGATCGCCGATCTGGACGCATTGCGCCAGAAAGACAGGCGCGAAGTCATTGAGCAATTGACCGCGGCCATTCACCAGGCGGTCAAAGTGTCGCAGGCAAGCGCCCGTGGCGCATCGGCCCATGTCAGCGAATACGGCGTCGAGCATACAGTGGCATCCGGTGAGACCTTGTCGGCCATTGCCTCCGCCTATGGCGTCAGTATGCAGACCATTATCAAGGCCAACAAGTTGCGCAATCCGGATAACTTAAAGGTCGGTCAGAAAATCTTTATCCCGGAATGAGGATTCGGCTCAGGGGAGGTCGGGTGAAGTGATAGCGGCTATATCCCGCTACTGCGCTCAGGTTGTCCACGCTCAACGCTTCGTCCAGGTGCTCGATGCAGAACTTCCTGACGGAAATGGTCCAGCATGTCCATCAGGAAACGGTAGACCAGGGCCGAGGTTTGCGGGGCCGAGGTCAGTTTCTTTGCTGCCGCCAGTCGGGTCATGTGACGGATCGTCGCCACTGGCGCCGCGTCCGGCTTGGTACGCTTCCGCGCCGTTAATAGCAGCGGATGCGATAATCGAGGCGCCGGGTTACGTGGACGGCAATGGTATCGGTATGCCGGTGATCGGTGATCTGCCTTTGGCTTGTGCCGCGCTGAATAACGCCTCCATTTCGGTTCAGCGCTTGGCCGTGATGAGCCCTGGTTGCCGCAATACAAAGAGGCCATTGCAGCGGCCAAGCAACGCTTGAGCAGCGGACCGCTGCTGCCTACGCGCAAAGGCTATCGTGGCGCGGCTGGATGGTTGAGTGAAAATACCCTTTTTTATACGATTACTCAGTGCTTGAAATGCGAATTAAGAACCGGTTATCCTTGTTTTGCCAACCGTTGCCAACATAAATATGACGGACGGCAAGGAACTGTTCGAACTCGATCTGCCCGCCATCGATGTGACGATGCGCGAGCGAAATCGCCGAAATCAAAACCGTACAGGAGACCTTGAACTGATGAACCGAAACTGAAAAGACTTCCTGAAAACCGCCGGCCCGGGCGCGGTGGGCCTGGTTTTGGTGCCGGCATGGCCGATAATTCCCCCAATCCCGATGATCCCTTCTGGAAACTGCTATATTCTTCGGCTTATGACAGTTGGCCGCCGGGCAATACCGTTACCCTTCCCCAGCCGCTAATGGAAACTCCTTTTCGGCAACAACGACACCGCAATGACGCCGACGCCAACGGTGCCTCGCTGATGGTGTGAATTGCTTCAAGAAAGGCGAGGAGTACCCACGGCTGCTTGAGCCTGAAGATCATGAAATGGTTTGGAACATCCAACATTGAACATTCAACTTCCCACAAACCAGGTCCATACTTGAGGGGAAACGCGAATGAACGCAAATGGACGCGCATAAATATAAAGGCATTCGTAACCGTTCACGGGGGACGATGGCTTTTAACCAAGAACACTCGGTGAACGATTACGGTTAGGCGCTTCAGGGTTTTTCGGGTGATTTCTTCTTTGTCCCAATCTTTGTCGATCTCCTCGTACTCGGCCTCCTACGACATGCGTCGCAATATCGCGAACCAGATCAGACCGAGCAGCGCGACGCTGCCGCCGATGGTCAGCATGGTTTGCTCGAACCGGGTCAACCTGTTTTCCAGCATGGCCCGTGTCGGGTCGCTCGGGTGAACATACACTGTGACTTGTGAGTTAATGGGATAATTGCGCAGAATCCCGGCTGACTGGATCTGCTCTTCCGAGCGGTACGGTTCGCGGGCAATCACATTGCCGGTAAAAGCCTGGTTATCCAACTTGTACTCATAACGTACGATCGGTTTGAACCACGTTGCGCGCATGAACCGCATGGAATCGCTCACGGTTTCGACCGCATGCGCTGTTACGCGGCCCGGAACAGTGGGCCAGCGGAAGATGCTCAACACCATCCAGCAACCGACCAGCCCGACCAGGGAAAAAACCAGTCCGATCATGATGACGATCCATGAGGCATAGATCACGCCTTGTCTTTCGGTATGCTTGCGCTCCTTCGCGGAAATAGACATTATCGGTTGCACTCGACTGTTTCGGTTTTGCCTGCTTCGACGCGGATATTCGTGTAGCGCTTGATCTTACGCTTGAGCGCTGTCTTTTTGTGAAAGCTTTCCAGGCTGTAGGAGCCGGGGTCCACTTCGATAATCATCTGGCCCGTTCGATCGAACAGCGTTTCCAACATGGTCTTTTTATCTGTATCGCGGCTGGTGAAATGGCCTATTTTGCGCTGCGTGGCATAGCGTTGCTCCATCTCGATGAAGACCGGATCCTCGTCGTTCTCAAACGTATAGGTCAGAATCAGGTAACCCTTGTCGTCGCGGCGGTTTATTTCGTTGGATTCGATGATCCGGATCGCCGTATCGTCTTCCTGGGCTGCATCTGCTTGCGCGACAGCCGGTTGTGCCGGAGCCGGTTGCGCGGCGGCATGGCCGGTGGCGAAGCGGATCCGGGTGACGTGTTTAGCGCCCAGTTTGCGCATGGACCCGTCCTGAAGTCGGACAACAAACGTGTCGCTCTCATAATGAATGATTTCGCACGTGTGTTTATCTCCGTTGCTCAACTCCAGAATATCCTGCGCTCCAACCTGCCGGAGCAGACCGCAGCACAGTACCGTTAAAAGAATTGTCCGCATAGCCTCGTTCCTTTCATCTGATTGCACAAGATATACAACTCTGAAGAACTTGTGATGGCCAGAAAGTACTATTTATCGTTTATATCGTATTCATTGTAAATTCACGGCTTCTGCATAACTTAGCTTGGCCATAAAAGCTCATGCTCGATTTCAGCTCTTTCCATGGCTTTCTGAATGAGATGCTCTTCGGCACTCAATGTACTATTCTTTAACACCTATCATTTTTTCTTATGGGCAAAATAATGCGCGCTTATAACGGGACATGCAAGATGAAAAAGGCACTTTGCCTTTTCTTATCGCTGTTCATTCGGTGTAATCTATTGTTGAAATAAGTTTTGGTTGCGGCTCCGTTGCGCCATGCGCGCCGCAATCAGTCAAACGTTGCATAAAATGTACTGCGGGGGATAGGCTCATCGCCATGTATCGCTTATTGGCACGTGTTAAATAACGCTTTGGTGCTCAGGCTGTTAGGGCAGTTCTTTTCTTGACCGGATCTGTGTGCGCGTCTATATTTGGTGTCCATTATGGTAAATGTATAAGATGAAGGAGAAAAATAGTATGAGAGCGAAAAGCCTGCCTGCCGCTTCCCTGGTTTTTGCTGGTTTTCTGACTATCTCCCAGGTCCATGCCGTTGACGATTATATTTGGGTGGAGGCTGAATCAGCCCTTGAAAAAGTCGAGCATACCAATGACTGGTACGATCCTGTCGATCGCTACACATCCCTGTCCGAAAACGATTGGTGGCGCTCGTTTGATGAGATCGGTATGAAATCTGGTTATTGCAAGGTTCATTTTACAGTTGCCGAGGCTGGAACCTACCGGCTCTGGATTCGTCTGAATACAACCAGCACCGGCTACCGCTATGCCCTGGACGATGAAGAGACCCAAGAACTGCCCTTGGGCAAGTGGCGCGATGACGACCGGAAGTATAAGGACGATATCAACCACAAACGCCGGGTTTTCGATGAGACTTTTGTCGCTCATGATGGTTCCAATCGCCACCGTCTGGTCTGGGTGCTGGGACCTGAACTGAACCTTACGGCCGGCGCGCATACACTGCGTTTCCAGGTACAGCCCAACAAGCAGGGCAAGGGTTTTGCGGCTGTCGACTGTTTTGTGCTGGCTGCCCAAGGCTTTGCATTTCGGCCGCGCATGCATTACAAGCCGGAGGAGAAGGTTCAGATCTCGCCTGAAATCGGCGCTTCGTGGCCCATTTATTATAAAAACGATCCGTTTGAGCCGTCGCCCATTGATCTGCGCTACCTGAACGAGAAGGTGGCCGGCGAGCACGGTTTTATCAAGCGCAGCCCGGACGGCATGGGCTTTATCCGCGGTGACGGCAAGCCGATCCGTTTCTGGTCCGGCTCTGAGTATGCCTGGCGTATTCCGTTCAAGGACAAGAATTTGAAAGTCAGCAAGCAGGAAGAGGCTGATGTGGCGCACAAGGCACGCTGGTCAGCCAAACGTGGTATGAATATGGTCCGTTTCCACGGTCACCTGCCGCCGTCCAAAAGAAGATGAAACGCGAGGTGACACGTACGGACATCAACGAGGTTGACTTGCATGGCGCTTGGTACATGGTTGCGGCCTTTAAGAAAGAAGGCATTTATTCCACGCTCAGCCCGTACTGGGGATCGCATACGGATAACGAAGCTAGCTGGGACCTGGGCTTCAAGGGCGGCAGTTTGGCCGGCCTGGTGTTTTTCTACGAACCCGTGCAGGAGATGTACAAGCACTGGATCCGCCGTTTGTTCACCGAGACCAACCCCTACACCGGCATCCCGCTCAAGGACGACCCGGCCCTGGCCATCATTCAGTTGCAGAACGAAGATTCCATGCTGTTCTATACCGAGTCCCAAATCAAGGGTGCGCCACGCGAACAACTGCTGCGTATGTTCGGCGATTTTCTGAAGACAAAATACGGTTCGCTGGAAACCGCGTTCAAGCGCTACCAGAACAAGTACGAATCCGCCTGGGATATGCGCGGCGAGGACAGCGTGGAAAAAGGTACGGCCGGTTTGATGCAGATGTGGTTTTTCTCCATGGACGCCAAGGTGCGCGCCAACCGCTGGGATCCTCCCACACGGCGGCGCCTGGATGACCAGCTCGAGTTCTATACCGAGATCATGCGCACGTTCAATGAGCAAATGCGCACCTTTATTCGCGACGAACTGGGCTGTAAGCAGCTCGTCAACGCGGGTAATTGGAAGTCGGTGGATCCGGTGCTGGTCGACGATGCGGAGCGCTATTCCTACACGCCTACCGAGGTGATCGGCAAAAACGCTTATTACGGATCGATCCACAACGGGATCAATGTGGGCTGGCAGATCCTGAAGCAGCAGGTCTATACCAGTTGGTCGGCGCTGCAGCGCCCGCACGGCTGGCCCATGAACGTCAAGCAGGTGCAGGGCCACCCGTTCATCATTCCGGAAAGCCTGTGGGTGCCGCCAAACCTGTACAGGGCTGAGGGGCCGCTGGTGGTTGCGGGCCAGCTCTCGCTGACTGGGGTGGATTCGTTCTACTGGTTCGCGTCAGGCGGGCGCGAGTGGTCGGACATTCACTCCAAGTGGCCCTACAGCACGCCCATGCAGATGGGCCAGTTCCCGGCCGCGGCTCTGGTGTTCCGCAAGGGCTACATTGCCCAAGCTGATGAACCTGTGGTTTACGAGGAGCGCTCGTTGGACGATATCTGGCAGGGCAAGCAACCGCTCATCGGCGAATCCGCGGTATACGATCCCAACCGCGACCGAGGCGAGATGCCGGTGGAATCGTCGGTCAAGACACCCGTCGATCCGCTGGCTTTCTGCGTTGGTCCGGTAGTGGTCAAGTATGGTGGCAGTTCCAAAAACAACAAGTTTTCTCCCCGGCTGGACGAGCTGGTCGATACCGAGAAAAAGATCCTGCGCAGCGTGACTGGCCAGATCGCGACCGATTACGATAAGGGGCTTTATGAAGTGAACGCACCCAAATGCCAGGCTGCGGCTGGCTTCCTTAACCAGCGCTCCGAGTTCCGGTTCAAGGATGTGGATATCCGTTGCCGCAACACCTATGCCTCGATTATCGTGGCGCCGCTGGACGATCAGCCCTTGGCCACGTCAAAGAAAGTGCTGGTCCAGGTGGGTACGGTTGCGCGACCGCGTGGATGGGTGGCGCGTGAGCGCGCCATCGAACACGGCGGTAAAAAGTATGACGGGTTCCAGATTCTGCGCCTGGGCGATGCGCCGCTGATGATCGAAAACACGGATGCGGAAATCACATTGCGTAACGGCAACCTGACCAGGGCCGTGGCGCTGGACCTGAACGGCATACCCAAAAAGGCTGAAGTCAAGTTGACGCATAAGGACGGCCAGACCCATGTTGTTCTGCCGGCCAATGCCATGTACACCGTGTTGTCCGCGGAGTAATTTTTTTAAAGACGATATTAAGGAGTAAAGCCATGAGTCCATTTGCCATGAAAATTTGGATCGCGCTGATGATCGGCCTGTTGGCCAGTGCGAGCCTGGGACAGAAAAAGAGTTTCGATCAGCAGTACAAGGAGTTGTGCGAGCAGTTAAAGCAAAAGAAACTGGCCGAAATGATCGCGCCGGTCAAGAGCCTGCTCCAACAGGCCCAAACTCCGGACCAGAAACGCAATGCTTCGCGCATGCTGGCGGATTTGTGCAAAAAGGCTGGCCAACACCGTGAAGCCGCGGATGCCTGGGTGGTCGATTTCAATGCTGAAATCGAACGCAACCAGCCCAAAGAGGCGATCCATGCCGCCTCGTCGCGTATCTGGAACCTGGAGCGGGTCACGCCACTGCCGGTCGTCGACATCGAAAAGGCTATTCGCGAAGTGCTGGCCTGGGAGGATGGCGCGCATTTGAGCCTGCAACAGAAAACGGATTTCATCGGACGCTTGCTCAAAGCGCGTGCGCATGGCAAACAGAATCCGGAGATTGCCGTTGACCTGGAAAAAATGGTCGAGCAATCGGCTTTTGGGCCGGAGTTGAAGGGCTACCTGTTGCTGGCAACGATCGATGCCCAGCGCAATGCCAGCAACAGCGACCGGGCCATGGAACTGTGCGGGCAGCTCATCGCCGACCAGGCTGTTTCAACCGACGATCACGGATATGCCCTGTTCAAAAAGGCAGAGTTGCTGAATGACAGCGGTCGTCCCGGGAAAGCCGTTGAGCAGGCGGAGCAGGGGCTGAAACTATATGATCAGGCCGCTCAAACAAAAGGCCGGGGGCTGGGGTGGCATCAGAACAACTTGATCAAATGGGCCGGCGCTCTGGCGCGCGATAACCTGATGGCCTTTGATAAAGCCCACACCTTCTTTGACAAGTTGATCGCGTTTAACGAAGGCGATTACTGGAAGATTCCGGCGCTCATGGAAAAGGCATTGACCTATCGCAAGCAGGGCCAATATGACAAAGCTGAAGCGCTATACACCGGGATCGCGGAGGAATCGGAACGCAGCCGACCGCAAATTGCATTGCCCATAGCTGAGATGGTCTATTACGACATCAAAGATCGTGATCGCGGCCTGGAGTTGCTCAAACAGGCATTTGCCAACGAAAATGTAGCCGGCTACATCCGCTATCCCGCGTTATTCAGATTGGTCCAGCAGTTTGAACGCGAAAACCAGACCGATGCGGCGCTCGAATGGCTGGCCGCGGTTTCGGATCTACCCAACAAGCGCGAGGAGGAAGCAGCGCGTTATGCAACGCAGGCCTATTACGAAATGGCGCGTATCCACCAGATGCGCAACGAAATCGAACAGGCCAAGGAGTGGTATCGCAAGGCCATGAACATGGAAAACGGTCACATGCAATATCGTGTCCGCGCCAGAAACGCGCTGGAGGATATCGCCTATTTCGAATGATCCGGCTCGGGCTGTCCCACTTTCTTGAACAGCCCCGGATGCGTGAACAGGTTCTTCTTGTCTTTGTTTTTCAGGAACGCCTGGCATAAGGCCTCGCTGGTTTTTAGGTCGCTCGGAATCAGGTTCAGGTTCAAGGTCTTGATTTCGAGCCGACCGTCATCCAACAGGCGATAGGTCGCGACATGATACAGCTCTTTGAAATTCGCGGCCACCGGGCCGCGGCTGTTACCGAGCACCTGCAGTTGGATGCAGGCGACATCGCCGATCTTAATCGGATAGCCGCGGTAATAAATGCCATCCTTGCAGGTCGGGTAATGGATCAGGTATTCGGTTGCCGAGAATTTCAGAATCATCATTTCTTCTTCGGGCGGCGGCTCCTCGTCGTCCGGCGCAGGCTCCCACAAGCCCAGCAGCGCGTTGTCCACGGGAAGGCTGTTTTCCTGTGTCAGCGGCGCCTCGAATTCACATCCGCTCATCGTCATTCCCAGCACAAGCCAGTAAATCATTTTCCAACTTTTCATGGATCGACTCCTGTTCATTTAATGACATCATTATACATGTCAATAAAAGTTTTGCAATAAAGATATACTTTTACAGTTACTGATGCGATGGAATCGTTTGCTGACTTGTGGATTTGCCTGTTTCACCGCCCAGCAGGCGCAAGGCGATGCCGTTGACAATGACGGTCAGGGCCGCGGCGTAAAAGGAAACGACGATATACAGCAGCAGGTGGGGCATGATGTTCATGATTTCAGCGGCGCCGGTCAATTGTTCGTGAACGATGTTGATTTCGGCCAGGGTCCTTTCCAGACTGTCTTCCCAGATATTGCCGGCAATGCGCACATCCGCCAGGGCGTGGACCGAGCGTTTCATGGCCGGCCGCACCGAGACATCGACTTCCGTGCGCAGCGACGTGACCAGCCGCGAGGTTTCTTTCAGGGCCAGACCGATTTCGCTAAGGCTTTTGCCCAGTTCCTTGCCCTGCTTCCAGTCCGGGATCCAGTCGCGGTCGCTGAATCCATGGATTTTGGCGCCGTATGCCTGCAGATGCTCGCCGTTGGTGCGCAGGGCCTCCGCCCATTGGGCCAGGTTGGTTTCCACTTGGGGCAGACGCCGCAGCGGTCCGGCCAGCACCGCGCTGTAACCGGCCACGGACTCGTCCAGATCGCGGAATAGGGCGCGGCTGTGGGTCAGGGCTTTTTCCAGGTCAGCCATGATCAGGCTGACATGCCGCACGATCCTGGCCGAGTGCGCGGATATTTTGTCGATCTCAGGCTTGAGCAGCACCAGGAAAAGGGTGTTGCCGATCAGGAAAACGATGCCCATCAGGATCTGGAGCGTCGCGCATAGCGACAACAGCATGCGGATTCTCGTTTTTTTTTGTTCCCTTGTATTGTCCTGGGTCATGCCTTTTGACTATATTGTAGCGGATTGTGGTGAACAATCCGTAAAACACTTTTTTTTGAAAGGAAAGCAAATGAGCAAAACGCGCCAAATCGTGATGATCATGACAGATACCCAGCGCTGGGATATGGTGGGTTGTTACGGCAACCTAGACATGAAAACCCCGTGCCTGGACCAGCTTGCCAACCAGGGCATTCGCTTTGAACGGGCCTATACGTGTCAGCCTGTATGCGGGCCGGCGCGCGCCGCCCTTTTTACCGGCACCTATCCCCACACCAACGGTTCCTGGGGCAACGACATGCCCATTGGCCTAAATGTGCGCACCATTGGGCAACGCTTGCAGGACAATGGCTTACACATCGGTTATGTGGGCAAATGGCACCTGGACGCTTCCGATTATTTCGGAACCGGCCGCTGCCCCGAGGGCTGGGATCCGGCCTTCTGGTACGATATGCGCTGTTATCTCGAGGAACTTTCGCCGGAGGACCGCGTCCGTTCGCGCAAACCATCCACCAACCGTGAAGGCATTTCCGCGGATTTCACGTTTGGCCACCGTTGTTCCAACAAGGCCATCGATTTCCTGGAAAAACATGCAGATGAAGATTTCTTCCTGGTGGTTTCCTACGACGAACCGCACGACCCTTGCCTTTGTCCGCCGCCCTATTGCGATATGTACAGGGATTATGTCTTCCCTAGTAGCCCCAATCGTCGCGATACGCTGATCAACAAGCCTGAGCACCAGCAGGTCTGGGCCGGCGACCTGCGTACGGGTGAAGAGCCGCTGCCTGAAATCCGGAATCCCGATTTCTTTGGTTGCAACTCGTTTGTCGACGCTGAAATCGGTCGCGTCCTGGAGGCCATTGACCGCGCAGCGCCGGATGCCCTGGTGATCTACACTTCGGATCACGGCGATGCGCTGACCTCACACGGCTTATGTGCCAAGGGACCGGCCATGTACGATGAGATTGCGCGCATCCCGTTTATTGTGCGCTGGCCCGGCATCGTACCCGCTGAAAGCGTGTGCCGACACCCGGTTTCGCACATCGACATCGTGCCCACCATCCTGGATGCCGCTGGTTTGCCCGTGCCGCCGTTCCTCGAGGGACGCAGCATGCGCGCGACGCTCGAAAATCCCGACCTGCGGCCCAATGACGCCGTGTTTATCGAGTTCGGTCGTTATGAGGTGGACCATGACGGATTCGGCGGTTTCCAACCCGTGCGCTGCGTGATGGATGGTCGTTACAAACTGGTGGTTAACCTGATGACTAGCGATGAACTCTACGACCTTGAAACCGACCCGGCTGAAATGAACAACCTGATCGATTCGGAAGAACATGCCGCGCTGCGCAATGGGTTGCACGACCGTCTGCTGACCTGGATGAACGACACGCGCGACCCGTTTCGCGGCTATTACTGGGAGCGTCGTCCCTGGCGTGATGACGCGTGCAAGGCAGATTGGCGCTACACCGGTATGACCCGTCAGCGTGAAGATGACGGCTATGAGCCGCGCATGCTGGATTACGTCACTGGTCTTGAGATGACCGAGGCGGTGCGGCTTAAATAAGCTTCATGGTCCAGGCGCGGCATTGGTCGCGCCTGCAATGGTCCGGCAGCGCAGCATGCGCACGATGCAGTTGGTCCATAGCGGACGACCTTTCGTTGTCCAGGTCAGCCGGATCGCATCGGGCAGACCTTCCTGGACCGTGGTGTCCCATGCCGTGGCCCATGTCTGACCGTCATACGCTTCCATCGAAAAAAAAGAGAGCGTGCGTTCCACCAGGGTGGTGGTCCATGTCGCCTGCTCCGGGGCGCCGGCCCAATTTGCCTCTTTGCGGATAAAGGTGAGTGGTTGAACCTTCTCGTGAACTTCACAGGCGACGTGGCGCAATACATACCAGCGCGCATCCTTGAAACGCAGGGAGTCGGCAAAGCACCAGTCGATCGTCCAGATGCCTGTATCTTGATCGTGTTGTATGCGCAAAGCGTCATTGGTGCTTTCGCTGGGGATGGCTAGAGCCAGTTCCCGGGCCAGGCCGTCAAAAAGGTCATCCATAGGCCCGGTTCCTGTATGCTGGCGAACGGCGATGCGCGTGACGCTGTGAAAGGCGAGATTGAGGATGGCCAATACCAGGACGGCTAAGCTTATGGCCAGCAATAGTTCGATCAGCGTCATTCCGGTGCCTTGGGATTTCGTGACATGCGTTTCCGTGATGGCCGCGCCGTGTCGCATGCAAAGAAGGCGTCCGTCAATTGGACAAAAGACGATAGAGGAAGAGCACGACAACGGCCAGGGCCAGTACCGCGATCAAGCCGATGATGAAAAACCAGACTTTGCGGACCGTACCTTTGTCTGCATTGGGATCCAGGTTCTCAAACCTTACCGGGGCCTGTACTTGCGCGGTGCTGATCTGGACCTGGGTTTGCTTGAACTGGTCCGTGTTTTCCACTTCCATTTCTTCCGCGTCAAAGAGGAATTCGAGCGAACCGACTTGGACCAGGTCCTTGGGTTTAAGGGCTGTTTCCGTGACTTCCCGCGAATTGACCCGGGTCCCGTTGGTTGAGCCGAGGTCAGCGAGGATGAATTGTTTGTTATCGCATGTAATGCAGCAATGACGGCTGGAAATCGTGTTATGATCTACCCGAATATCGTTGGAGCCGCTCCGCCCAATGGTCACTTTATTGTCTACCAGTTCATATTTCTGGCCCTTAACTTCTTCAGACATCCCAATCAGCCAAGCCATGGAAAAACCTCCATTATATAGATATAGTTAGGATCCACAACCCGCGGCATTGTCATCGGAACGTATTTTTGAACAGCATACCTGTTCATTGCCTTATCTAAAACAAATTTATTATTGTGTATCTTACGGGTCGTCTTGGTTATCATTGTTATATATCCTGACATCAAATTCGCAAAGATTTTATTATTATTATTTTTTATATATAGTCAATAAAAAATTACCGGCAACAATGTTATAAAAAGGTAAATTCCCGCCAGACCATGCTCCCATTAAAAAAAGTATACATGACCCTGCCTGTCAATGTCCAATTAATAAAGCATGTGTTTTTCGATTTGGACAGGAACTGGTTCTGGTTGACGTTCCAGACAGCGTCCGGATCGAATAAAACCAGGTTCGCCGGTTGGCCGGGGTCCAGGCTGGGCGGTTTTCGGCGCAGGATTTGGGCGGGCGCGACGGTCCAGCAGTGGAGCCACTGCATCAAGGGCATGCCCATTTCGAGAACCATCACCGTGTGGGTGACGCTCGCTGCTGTTTCCAGGCCGATTACACCAAACGGTCCGTCAAGAAAGCCGCGCTTTTTACTTTCGTCGCTATGCGGTGCATGGTCCGTGGCAAAGCAATCGATCACGCCGTCTAACACGGCTTGCCGCAAGGCATCGCGGTCGGCGCGGGAGCGCAGGGGCGGATTCATCTTGTAACGCGCGTCAGGTCCGGGAATGTCTTCGTCGCACAGGGCCAGGTGGTGCGGCGTGACTTCGGCGGTTGCCGCTACGCCCTTTTGCCTGGCTTGACGCAACAGCTCAACGCTTTCGCCCGCACTCACATGTTGAACATGCAGCCGGCAGCCTGTTTCGGCGGCCATGGCCAGGTCACGGGCAACAATGCGGCTCTCGGCTTGGGCGGGGATGCCTGGCAGACCGAGTCGATCTGCCGCGGCGCCAGCATGCATGACGCCCTGTCGCTCGATGACCGGATCGTGGGCATGGTCCATAACCAGTAAGCCGAGACGCGCGCAGCAGGTCATGGCATCGCGCAGCAGGGCATCGTCAGCCACCGTGGAGCCGTCATCGGTCACTGCTTCCACGCCAGCCGTGCGCAACGCCGCCAGGTCGGTCAGGGCCTGTCCTTTGCGCTCTTGGCTGATGCAGGCGGCCGGCGATACATCCGGTCCGCATACGCGCCGAGCTTCTTGGCGTGCGGCCTGTACCAGCAACGGGTTGTCGATGGCCGGTTTGGTGTTGGGCATGGTGACCACGGCGCCGAAACCGCCGCGAAAAGCAGCGCGGCATCCACTCGCCATGGTCTCGTCGATTTCGCCGCCAGGTTCGCGAAAGTGCACATGCACATCGAGGAAAGCGGGTGCTGCAACCAGGCCATCGGCCTGAACCACGATCACATCGGAAGAGTAGGTCAATGGAACCGGTTCGATGTTCCCGTTCCGGATGAAAAGATCCGCAATCTCGTCGCGGCCCGTGGCCGGATCCATCATGCGTGCCTGCCGAATCAAATATTTGCTCATAGCGTATAAATCCTTCCATGGAATCAATACCGTCTTCGGTCGTGGAAAAGAAGTCTTTTTTTTGGCTTTTTATTCATGAAAAAGACCTTTATACATGTACGGGAAGCAAACGCTTTGACGGATGAAGCGTACATGGAGACGTACATGGCAACGCATAGCAATCGGCATGAAAGAAACAGGTTGATCAGGGATTGGATATGGGATTCTGCATGACAAAACGAACCAATGGAGCAGGGATTACCGTGGTGGCATGGATTTTGGCCAATGGCTGTTTTCACACGTGGGCGCAACAGCCGGATGCCGCGAGATCGGATATGCATGTCACGATGAGCAAAGAGGAGCTGGCCAAGGCGCAGCATTTGCATTTGCAGGCGTTTACCGTGATTACCCGCGGCGACCGGGCCTTGGAGCGCAAACAATGGGACGAGGCCGCGAAACGCTACCAACAGGCTGTTGGGTTTTACGACAAGATGGTCGAGCAATTTCCCGCCTGGAAACCCAATACGGTCCAGCAACGCATGGCCTATTGCCGGAACCAGTTGCGCTATATCGAGCAAAACGCGCAAGGCGAGGGAGCGTCGCAGGTCGCGCAAGCGCCGGATGAAGCCGGAACAGGCGCGGCTGCTGCTGAGCTTGATCTGGATGTTGGCGTGCAACAGCCTGACGCCAATTTGGGTGAAGAGCGTATTCAGAAACTCCAACAGCAGAACGATGCGCTGTCCCATGAAATCCAGATACTCAAGAACCAGCAGAATTGGCATGAAGACCTGGCGCGCAGCAACACGATTTTACGAAAGCGTATCAAGACGCTGGAACAGCAACTGCAGCAACAGGCGCCCTCGCGGATCGCCGCGTTGGAAAAGCAACTCGCGGAATTGCAAAAGGAATACAACAACCTGCGCTCCGTCAGGGGCGCCATGGATTCGCTCGAACAACTCCAGGACGATCATGACCGACTTTCCGGCAAGTTGAAGGATTATCTACAGCGTGAAGATGCCTGGCTGGATGACAAAGCCGCCCTAGGCAAGAAGATTCAGGATCAGCAGGCGGAACTCGAAGATCTCCGCGATCGTCTGACAGGTAAGGTCAAGTCGGACAGCAAGGTTTCGGAAAAGAAATTGCACGCTATCCAGGAGCGCAACGACCACCTTGTCCGCCAACTGGAGAAACTGAACAAACAGGCGCAGAAACTGCGCGCCATTGTCGCGGAACAGGACAAGCGCGAAGATCGCCTGCGCAATGCCTGGAAAAACAAGTCGCAAATGGAGAAGGACCTGGCCTACTTTAAATCGCGGGCAGAGGAACTGACGTTGGCGGCGGAGGAACTCGGGCAGTCGATCGATACGCTGACCAACGAAAAAAAGGAATTGACCGAACGGTGCGACACGCTGGCGGCCAAGCTGGAGAATAAATTCGAGGAGGAAAAAGCGGCTGGGCGCCTCAACCCGCTGGTTATGAAGGAGGAGATCGCGAAACTGCAGAGCGATAACATGCGTTTGCGTGATTTGGCTTCCGCGCTAGATGAAGAATTGATGAAAACCAAGCAGAACAGGAAAGACGATTTCAACAATCCGGCCAAGTCCCAAAAATCGCGGGCCTCGACCTTGCAATACATTGAACAACTGGAAGTCGAACGGATGCGCCTGCTGGGAGAAATCGAACGGTTACGCCGTCAACCACCATCTGCTACAGGCAGATCCGTTGCCCAAACGGAACGGTCGGTTGCGACCTATCCAGCGTCTCCTGAGCCGCCAGCAGCCTCTCCCGCGCCTGTGAAAAGCGGCGGGAAGGCGGTGGAAAACATGGTTACAGCGGGCAATAATCTTTTGCAGGAAGGTTCGATCTTTAATGCGAAGCGCTTTTTTCTCAAAGCGCTAGAAGAGGACAGCCGTCATGTCGACGCCCGGTTGGGCCTGGTAACTTGCCATTATATGCAGAACGAACTTGACCAGGCTGCGCGCCTGATCCAGGAGTTGCTTGTCGAAGCGCCTGACCAGTCCGCCATCCTGGGCATGCAGGGGCTGATCGCCTGGCGCCAGGGGCAACTCGACGTTGCCGAGGACGCGCTTGAGAAAGCCTTGTTGCAGGATCCTCAGTCAGCCAAACTGCACAATTACATGGGCGTGGTCATGCACGAACGCAACCAGCTCGACAAGGCCCTGCGGGAATTTGAAATAGCCGTAAAATTGAATCCAAAGCTGGCCGATGCCTATTACAACCTGGCCCTGTTGTTGGCCATGGATAAAAACATGCATCTTGAGAAAGCCAAAGATTATTATAAGAAAGCCATCAACCTGGGAAGGGCGCCTGATCATGAGCTTGAAGAAATCCTTTTCCGCTGAACGAACCAACCTGGTCATCTCCATCTTGCCGTGCGCGCTGGCATGCATCCTGTGCGTGTCGTCGATCATGGCCGCCGATGCTTCCATAGAAGACGTCGAGCAGGCAAAAAAGCTGCATTTACAGGCCTACAACTTGTCCATGCAGGCGCAGAAAGCCAAGAAAGCGCAAGACTGGCACCATGCCATGCAGCATTACAAAGACACAGCGGCGATTTATGAAAAGCTGCTGAAGACCTATCCCGAATGGCAGACCAAAGTTGTTCAAGCGCGACTCGCCGATTGCCGGAAGAATATGGACGATATCCGCGGGGTGGTCGCCCACCTGGTCCGTGGTCCGGGCGGCGCGGAAACCAAGGTTGACGCACCCGATGACCAGCGTGAGCGAAAGGCGGTCGCCCTCGAGAATTTGTATCTCAAAAAACTGGTCGATCAATATGAGGGACAACTCAAGCGCCGGCAGAAAGACCATGAGGTTCAGGTGGCGGCCTTGCAGGAGAAAATCGAGACCATTCAAAAAGCCCAGGCGGACGAAGCCAGTTCCTTCAAGGAAAACCAGAAATTGAAGGATAAAATTGTACGCCTGCTCGATCAGACTGAGAAATACAACTTTACCATTACGCAATTGAACGAGAAACTGTTGAAGGTCACCGAGGACAATATCCGCCTTAATGCGGACCTGGCCAAAGCCCTGAAAGGCATGCAGTCTCTGAAGGACCAGGAAGAAGCTCCTATTCTACAGAAAAAGCAGTTGGATGCCTGCTTGCAGGAAAACAAGGACTTGATCGTCGAACTTGACCAATTGCGTAGCCAGCGTGAACAGGAGCGCGCTCAGGCTGAAAAAAAACTGGAGGAAACCACCAAGCTCTGGCGTGAGCGTTACGATAAACTGCTGCGCGAAAGCCGCTCTGACCGCGATGGAAGGCTGGCGGCCAATAAGAAATTGCAGCATGAACTGCACAACCAGCGACTGTCCGTGGAAAAACAAGTCGATATTTTGAAAAAAGAACTGGAAGCGGAAATTGATTTTTGGAAAACACGTTACGAAGACCTTAAAAAGGATATTGAGCAGCGCGAGCGGGAAGTGATGAAAAACCTGATCGAAGCCCCGTTCGACACGGACCGCCAAGGCCGGGACGAGGATTTGCCGGAAGAATACCGTAAGCTGATCGAGTCGCTGGACAAGGAAAACAGCGGCCTTAAAAAAAAAGTGATTATGTTGCAGGTTCTCTACGCGCAACAGGAAAAAACATCCCATTCGACCATCCAGACTTTGCGCGCCGAGCGGCAGGACCTGGAACGCGAGCTGCGACACAAGGAGCAATTGGCGGAGAACGAGAAGACTGCATTGCGCACTGAGTTGGCCACGACAGTGGCGCGTTGGGAGAACTACCGCGATTTACTCAAAACCGCTGAACAAATAAAGCAGGCTTTGCAGGAGGAAAACCGGCGTCTGCGGGTTCTCCTGAATGACAGAGGCTCCTCACGACTCTATAAACGGGAAAACAACGCTTGCCGAACGCGTGCCGTATATCTCGCGCCGGATCTACGCGTGACTTTGAGCCAACCGCTGCTCCAGTTGCCGTGCCAGCAGATGGCGCAGATCGATACACCGTCGGATAAAACCGCGGACGCTATCCCTGCCGAAGCATCTTTTTTGCGGTTTGCCCACCATTGGCAGCAGAAGCTCCTGAAAGCAAAGGCGCTGTCAGTGGACCTGGTCGCCGAATTACAGCAGCGAGCCGTGCGCCTGGAAGAGGAAAACCGCGCGTTGCGTATAGAGAATCAGATGTTAAAATCAAGCACAACGAAACCGACCGATACCAACACCGTACTGGTTTTCATGTCGGCGCCTGTTCCGGCGCCTGTCCCAGAGCCGGAATCCGCGCCGGTTGAGCAGGATGAGGATCAGACCGCTTTGCTGCGGAATGAAATTGAGCAGTTGCACCAGAGCCTGGAGCAAAAGAACAGGCGCATCGAGGCGTTGGAACGTCAACGGCTCGAACTGGAAACCCAGTGCCGGGAGCATCGCGAGACTATCGAGCGCATGAACACGAAGAAAGGAACCTTGCGCAAATTCATGCAGACACGACCGAAATAAGGATTATCCCATCGGTGTCTTTTTTTGAAGATCGAGCATGTTGTATGTTGTGCTGTATCTTGTCCAGGCCGTCGGCTCACTCGACGATTTTTTTTGCATCGAGATCGTTGGGAATCATGATGCAGGAATAGGCCGCGGGTATGGTGTAAGCGCTCTTTGCGATGCTGTATGGCGAAAAGGGATCTTTGACGATATAGGGGTTGATCTTGACGATGGCATCGAGCAGCTTCTGCTTCTTATAGGCCGGCACGTCCTTGAACCAGGGGTAGGCTTTGCTGATGATATCGAGCAGGTAGAGATTTTTTTGGTCTTCGGTCTTGACGATTCTGCCTGGCTGGATTCCCGCAAGGTAACGTTTTTGCTCCAGAATGCTCAGCCGTCCCGCGGAATTGATCCTGTCGAAATAATACTTCAACAGGTTTTTCTTGAACTCGGCGTCAAACGTCTGATGTTGAATATAGAAGCCGATATCCTGCATTTTATTGTAAAACCGCACGCAGCGCTTGTACGCAGCCTTGTCAATGATGCCCTGGCCCCGCTCCGCGGCCTCGATCATTCTGAACAGCAGCATCTTATAATTGGCGGAATTGGTGTTGATCGCTGGGTATAGTTCAAGCAGGTGCTGCTCGATCACCGGCTTGTACGCGATCGCCGATTCCTGTTTGCCCAACATCAAATCTTCGCTCATATAATGGATCAGGAAAGGTTCCTCTTCCGGGTTGTCAGCCGGTTTGGCAGGGGTGGGCTCAGGGTTCTGGGCAAAACCGGTTGAGAAGGCGAATGCAGCGACGGCAAAGGAAAAACGGCGCAAAAAACTCATAAATCAATACTTTCTCTGTTGGGTTAGATTAAGCTGACATGGCAAATTCATACCTGATGCATACAATGTCTGCGAAACGCTGATCAAGTGTTTTCCTTTATCAATTATCTGGCAGCTTCTATGACGCGGCTTTCTGGCGTTCCCAGGCCGGGGGCGAGCCCCATACTTTTTCAACCGGTAGCCTGCGGCGTACGGCTTCTTCAAAGAACGTGGGCTTGACGTCCGTGATCACATGTTGGCCGATCAAGCGGTCTTCGGCATCGATACTGTCGTGGCGGAAATACATGAGGTCTTGCAGCACATAATCGCGATTCTCGAGTCCGAGGATCTCGGTGATGTTGATGATTTTCCGCGAGCCGTCAAACAGGCGTGCGGTCTGGACCACGACATGGATGGCGGAAGCGACCTGTTCGCGCAAGGCGTTGAGCGGTATTTCGATCCCGCTGAGCAGGGCGCAGGTTTCTATACGGGCCATGGTGTCGCGCGGCGTATTGGCGTGGATGGTGGACATGCTGCCGTCGTGGCCGGTGTTCATGGCCTGGAGCAGGTCCAGGGCCTCGCCGCCGCGGATTTCGCCAACGACCAAGCGGTCGGGACGCAGACGCAGCGCGGAGTGGACCAGATCGCGGATCGTCACTTCGCCTTTGCCGTGTTCGTCGGGTTTGCGTGTTTCACAATAGACCGTGTGGGTTTGTTGCAACTGCAGCTCGCTGGAGTCTTCCAAAATCAAAATGCGCTCCTCCGGACCGATACAACTGCTCAAGACATTCAACACGGAGGTTTTGCCCGATGATGTGGCGCCGGAGACCATCACGTTCTTGTGCAGTTTGACAATGATATCGATCAGGTCGGCAACAGGTTGGGTGATGCTGCCGAATTTGATCAACTGTTCGATGGTCAAACTATCTTTGCTAAATTTACGGATGGCCACTAGCGTACCGACGCGGGACAGGGGTGGGATGACGGCGTGGACACGCGAGCCGTCGGGCAGTCGCGCGTCCAGACGAGGATTGTCCTGGTTGAAAATACGGTTCACGCTGCGCGCGACGTTCATCACGGCGGCTCGCAGCGCCTGCTCGTTGATGAATTCCGCTTCGGTCAGCATCAGCTTGCCTTTACGTTCCACGTAGATTTGCTTTGGTCCGTTGATCATGACTTCCGACACCCGATCGTCTTCAAGGTATTCGCGTACCGGATTGAAAAACAGCAAAAGATAGTCCATGGCGGATTTCGGTTGTACCTCGATCGCCTTCTTTTTATTCAGTTCAACCTCGGCTTTGCTTTCTGAATCCTGCTCTTTTCTCTGTTTTTCCATCTCCTCCTGCTGCTTGAGCAGCTTCTCCTTCATTTTGGCGCGCTGGGCGTCCTTGCCGGTGATCAGTTTTTCGAGCAGGATTTTGGTTTTACCTGAGGTTATCACATCGCCGACTTTGACCGGGAGAATGGCCGTAATACTGGTGCCGTTCAAGTTGAAACGGCCGGCGTCACGCGTGCTTTGCACCACGAAAGACTTATCGGGGCGCTGGCTGATCATGATCTCAGCGCCATTTTCAGAGGATGGTTCCAAAATAATGTGCGATTCCAGCCGGAAGCCCACCCTAAAAGAAGAATCGTCGAAGCGATAGACGCGCGTGCTTCCAGCTTCATCCGTAACCTTAATCACTGACATAACAGCACCTCACTGACTGGCTCTTTTTAAGAACGGCACGGAACTCGGAAATCGTCCAACGCCGTGGAAAACAGCATCGAAGTTAGCATAAATCGGCTTTGAAAAAAACAAGAGAACGTTAAATTTTTATTAGACACCTGAAAAAATGCAAAAAAATAAACTTTCTACTTGAAACGCGTCGATAACATACTATACTTCTATCAGTGTTGGCCAGGGTATTGCTTTTGTTAATCTTGTAAATGAATGTAGATATCATGAGCATCCTGTTTCAATACTTTAATCAAGAAAACGAAATGTTAAAAATATGTGGTCGTTTATACGGCTGGAATTAAATTAGGAGCTACAATATGAAGAATCGTCAGAACAAATCTGGTCAAGGTATGACTGAATACATCATCATCGTCGCCATCATCGCCATTGGCGCCATCCTGGTGGTCGGTCTCTTCGGTAAGAACATCAAGACTGCTTTCGCTAAATCCGCCGAAGGTCTGTCCTCCCGCCGTTCCGGCAACACGTTCGTAGCTGTCAGCGCCGACGACATCAAGCAGAATGCCATGAACACCATGGATAACGACGTCAGCGCCGATAACTAAGATCTTGTCAAACTTATCGTCAATTCGGCTGACATAGCTGATATGCCAAGTTAGTTGAGATAAGCGATGTTTAAAAAGCTCCGGTTTTTTTAAAACCGGAGTTTTTTTTTGCCTCTATTTCGTCTGTCTAACAAAATCTGAATGAATATTGAGTGGAATTCTGCTTAAAATAAGACACAATCTATTATTGTGATTCGAGTCAAGGCAATCATGATGTTTAACTAATCTTTAACTAATGTTCACGTTCTTTAAGGAAACAAGAGTATGAAAAGCAGAATGCCCATAGTTATTGCAATTATTCTCGGTGTTGTAGCGGTTGTCGCGATCAAGCGCTATATTGACCAAATTAAAGCGAACGCTAATGCGCAACTTGTCGGTCGGAAGGTCGTTGGCGCTAGAGTCGACATTCAAAAGGGTAAAGAATTGACCGAAGAAATGGTCCGTTGGATCACCATCCCTGAGCGTTTCATTACAGCCCAGCACATTCAGGGCGACATGAACTTGCGCTTGATCATTGGTCGGAAATTGGAATACCCGGTTCAGGCCGGCATACCCATTCTCTGGTCCCAATTCGAATCGGAACACCATGGCGGGCTGTCTTCCCTGATTCCCGAGGACAAAGTGGCGTTCACCCTTGAAACCAGCAGCGGCATCAAAACCGGCTTGATTCAACCCAACGACAAAGTGGACCTGATTCTGAGCCTGTCGCTGCCCAAACCGCCGGATCCGTTGAACCCGACACCAGTTGAAACCTATGAGCGTGAAATGGTCAACTTTGTGCTGCTGCAGAATGTCACCGTGCTGGCTGTCGGTGAAGTGTTCGGCCCAGGGCAGACCGGTGAGCAGGATGCTGCCATCACCCTCGCCCTGACCCTGCAGGAATCGCAATTGGTCATGTTCTCCTCGCAAAACGGAGAGATCGGCATTGTGCTGCGGCGTGAAGGCGAGTCCACGATCGTCCCGCACAAGGATTTGCCGCGGATTACGTTTGACAACGTCGAGGACTTGGTGGGTATGATCGGTCGACGCGATCCTACATTATAAAGTTGCTTTATGGGATCTCGACATGGTAATGTCAGACCATATCAAGGTGTCCGCACAATTAAATTCGTTTACAGTAGCAGGGCGAATGAACGGTCATGGCTTTTGTAATTATTAACGGTAAAGAGTATTCCGGCGAGAATGTCGAGATTGCCGGGGGCCGTCTGACCATCGGGCGTTCGGTGGATTGCGACCTGATCTTGCGCGATAAGGAAGTGTCCACGCGCCATGCTCAGGTCGTTATTCGCGACAAGGTCTATTGGCTGCAGGACCTGGGCAGTACCAATGGGACCTTGATCAAGAACCGCAAAATCATTCAGCAGAAGCTGGTCGATGGCAGCATCTTCACCATCGGCAAATACGAGATGTCCTTTACGGACAGGGATTCGATGGATGACGATCACAAGGACGCCACCAGCGAACAGATTCGTCAATCCATTCACTCCCGTTTGATTACGGAATTGAACCTGAAAAAATTGACCTTCGAGCAGATGGCGGACCGTACATTGCGAAAACGAGCTGCGGAAGTGCTCGACCGCATTATCAGTGAGCTGCCCCGGGAAGTGACCCGCAAGTACGATATGCTGGAAATGAAGAAGGCTGTACTCGATGCGGCCCTTGGGCTGGGGCCGCTGGAGGATATGCTAGAGGACAAGAGCATCTCGGAAATCATGGTCAACGCGCCCAACCGGATCTATATCGAGCAGAACGGACGCTTGAAGCTCTCCAAAAAGACGTTCTCGACCAAGCAGGAGATCTTGCTGACCATTGAACGTATTGTAGGCCCTATCGGACGGCGCATTGACGAAAGCAGTCCCATGGTCGATGCCCGCCTGCTCGATGGTTCACGTGTCAATGCCATTATTCCACCGCTGGCCCTGGACAGTCCGACCATCACGATTCGCAAATTTCCCGAACGCCGTTTGAAAGTCGAGGACTTGATCACTTACGGCAGTTTGTCAAAGTCCATGGCCAGCTTCATCCGGGTTTGCATCATTGCCGCCAAAAACATGATTATCTCCGGAGGTACCGGTTCCGGTAAAACCACGCTGCTCAACGTGATGTCGTCGTTTATACCGGATGGCGAACGGATCATCACCATTGAAGACTCGGCGGAATTGTCGTTGCCGCAGGATCATGTGGTACGGTTGGAAACACGTTCGTCCAATATTGAAGGCAAAGGTGAGATATCCATTCGCGACTTGGTACGCAACGCATTGCGTATGCGTCCCAACCGGATTGTCGTCGGTGAATGTCGTGGCGGTGAGGCGCTTGACATGTTGCAGGCCATGAATACGGGTCATGACGGTTCATTGACCACGACGCATGCCAACTCACCGGACGACGCTATTCATCGTCTGGAAAACCTGGTTTTAATGGCAGGTATGGAATTGCCTTTGAAGGCGATACGTGAGCTGATCTATTCTTCGGTCAATGTGATTATTCAGATTTCGCGTTTTCCCGACGGTTCACGCAAAATTGTCTCCATTGCGGAAGTGGCCAGTCTTTATAAAGGTGACATTCAGTTGCAGGAAATTTTCGGTTTCAAACGTACCGGTGTCAATTCCGAGGGACGTATTGAAGGATTTTATTCAGCTTCAGGCGTGATTCCCAAATTCGTGGAGGGCATGCGTGAGGCAGGTCTTGATATCGACATGTCCATGTTCATCCCATTGCCGGAGAATACGTAAACATGATTTACATACTATTAGGTTTAACATTTGTGGTATTTCTGCTCTTCTTTTTTCTGGTGTACGTTCCGATTAAGAGCGGTGTACAGAAAAAGACGACACAGGCCAAAGACAAGGTAACCAAACAATTGGAAGAGATGTTTATCTTCATCTCCGTCGACCATCTCTACATCATTAAATTTTTGAACGCCATTCTGACCGGATTCGTGGTGTTCGTCGTCACTTTCAATGCCAAGCCGCCGTTTCCATATATTGCCGGTGCAGTGATGGGCCTGGTCGGTTTTTTCGGGCCGGAAATCATGTTGTTTTACTCCATCAAGAAGCGTCGCGAAAAGTTTGCCGAGCAGTTGGTCGACGGATTGATCCTGTTGGCCAATGGCTTGCGCGCGGGTTTCAGCTTGCAGCAATCCATCGAGATGTTGATCCAGGAAATGCCGCCTCCTATTTCACAGGAATTCGAGTTGACCATGCGTGAATACCGCGTGGGTATGGAGCTAGACCAGGCATTGACCAACATTGTGGAACGCACCAAGGATCCGGATCTGGACTTGGCCGTGACGGCCATCCATATCACCAAACAGGTTGGCGGTAACCTTTCCGAAATCTTCGTGCGCATCGTGGAGATGGTCCGTGAACGCAAGCTGCACCAAGGCAAAGCAGAGGCCCTGACAGCCCAGGGTAAAATGCAGGCTACGGTTGTAGGGTTGCTGCCTTATGTATTTGCCTTCTTTCTGGCCAAGATCAATCCCGAATTGATGAGTTTGATGTGGACGACCTGGCAAGGCCTGGCTTGTCTGGTCGTGGTCATTATTCTAGATACCGTCGGTTATTTCTGGGTCTTGAAAATTGCCAACGTTGAGTTTTAGGAGTGGGTAGATGATCAAGCAGTTGATGTACGATATTGGCTATTACGCACAGGAGCGCGCCCTTGGCGCATTGGACGACTATGTCACCTTTCTGGATAAAAAGCTGATTGCATCTGGCAATCCAGGCGGATGGAAGGGTTTGGAGCTTTTTGGCGCGCAAATTTGCACTGCGATCATCTTTCCTGTATTCTGGGTGTTTGTGTTGAAATCGGTGGGCGTGGTCGATTTCTTGTTCGAAGGGCCGATTCAATTGCTGGTTTATATCGGGTTGATTGCATTTGGTTTCATGTTTCCCGGTATGAACGTTGATGAAAAAATGAAAAAGCGGCAAAAAGCGATCACGATCAAACTGCCGGATACCCTCGACTTACTCACCATATCGGTCGAAGCCGGACTGGATTTTCTGACAGCGATCAGGCGTGTCATGGAGCGCTTGCATGCCGGGCCATTATACGATGAATTGGAACGCTTCTTTTCGCAACTGGAGTTGGGTAAACCCCGTGCTGAGGCTTTGCGCGAAATGGCGGATCGCGTGCAGTTGCAGGATATGACCACTGTGGTCTCCTCGTTGATTCAGGCCGATCGCCTGGGTTCCAGCGTCGGACCCGTATTGCGCATTCAGTCAGACATGTTACGTATAAGGCGTGCCCAACGTGCGGAAAAAGCGGCGCAGGAAGCGCCGGTCAAAATCCTGGCGCCATTGATGATATGCATTCTTCCTTCAGTGTTTATCATGATCCTGGCACCCATCTTCATCCAGATGATCCACGATGTCGGAAAGAACAAATAAGCAGGAGCACCTATGAGCAGCAATCGCAAAATCGTTTTATTGAATGAAAACGAGAGTGTAGATAAAGAATTCCCCTTTATCGAAGACGAAATGGTGATCGGTCGTTCAGTGGCTGCTCATATTCAGCTCAACGACCCATTGATATCGCGCAAGCATGTCACCATTCAGGTGGATGGCGATGAGGTTTGGATTCAGGATAACGGCAGTTCCCATGGCACTTTACTGAACGACAAGCCGTTGAAAGGCATGGTTTCGCTGTCTGCGGGAGACATGATACAGATTGCCCAGTTCAAGCTGCGGTTCGAGGATGAGCCTGCGTTCAAAGATGAAGACAGTCATCTGATCCTGACCCAGGATGAAGAGATGACCATGGCCGAACCGCAAATGGATGACGAGGAATTCGACGAGCGGAAAACGTCGTTCATGGGCGAGGAAGATCTTCGCGGTACCGGATTTTTTCAGGCTGGAAGCGCTGTTATCGATGAGGAGGACGAACAGGATGACGGCAATGAAACCAGCGCTTTGCAGCAACAATCCACGCGCATGCTCGATGCCGCCGAATTACGCGGTCTCAAAGCCGGCGTTCAGCAACCGACCGATAAGAGCAAAAACGCTTTCTGGGGCGTCCTTTTCTTAACCATGATCCTGGGTGGTCTGGCTTACATCTCGACACTCTATATGGGCAAAGAGAAAGAAGAAGTGCCCATGAAAACGTTTGAAAACCACCGCTATGAATTCATGATCGTGTTTCCCGGTCATTGGATGATTCAGCGCAGTGAGGCAGACGCTTTGCTCTCATGCGTATACAATGGTGGAGGCAAGGAACCGATCGCCCATATGAATATTCATGTCAACCAGGACAAAGAGTATTCTATTACAGGTCTTACCACTGGTTTTGACGATTATGTCGATGAATTGAAAAGTCGCCATCAAAAAGCGGACCTGTTGAAAAACGTGATTTTAGAAGTCAATAACGTTAAGGTCATGTTCTACGCTTTTCTGACGCCCCAATACCAAGGCAAGGGCATTTATGTGCTCAACGATGAATTGCGCATTATCGTGGAATGTTACGGCAGCCGTTTGAGTTACAACAGCGTGGCCAGCGAGTTTTCCGAAATTCTGCAAACCTTTAAGCTCAAGGTGGAGCAGAAATATATTGATTTCCCTAAGCCGGAGATCACAACGGTCAAGTTGGCGGAAAAGAATCCGGCGCTGATCAAGGGTGAAGCACAATTCCACTATGATAACGGGAAACAATTGCTGGATAGGCGTTTGGTGCAGTTAGGCAACCTGTACCATGCTATGCAGGAGTTTAAAACCTGTTTACAGAAAGCTTCCGCGCTGGCTACCATTCCCGAGGTTTATCGCAAAGCGGCTGAGGACCTCAAGTATGCAAAGGATATCTTTGATGAGGCGGTCAAGAACCAGCGTTACGAGATGAATTATGCATTGCACCATAACGACTATGTCTCAGCATATTGGGAAGCGAATAAACTGATGCAAATGGTTCCGGATAAGCGAGATTCAATATATCAGGAAGCCCGCCGCTGGATTCGTTCGCTGCGGTTTGCGCTGCCGTCTGAGTAGTCGCATGGCTTGTCGCATGCCGACTTCTCATGCAATCCTCATTGTAAATTAACAAATCTCTAACAATTTTATAATAATTTCAAGGCTGGAATTTAGCGTTGAAATCGGTAATAGTTACATAAGAGTAAGCTTAAATTAACATTTATTTCACGAGGTAAAAAATGGGCGCTGTATTAGTGGTGATGCAGGGCAAAAAACAAGTTGCCAAAGAACCAATAGTTAAAGACAACTTTATTATTGGACGAAGTAAGACGTGCGACTTGGTCTTGAACGATTCCAATGTGTCGCGCCAGCATGCGATTATTTCGTACGATAACAATCAGTATGAAATCAAAGATAACAACAGTCGCAACGGGGTAATCCTGAACAAAAGTAAAATTTCAGGGAACTCGCTGCTGATCGATGGCGCGGAAATCTCGCTGGGACCTTTTTCCATTACGTTTTATCAGTCGCTCGATATTGTCGATGAACAGGATGATGAAGTCGACGATATGGAGGAAGCCGCAACCAGTTTTCTGTCCGAGCAGGCAGCCGAAGATGCTTATCACGGCAAGAAGGTCGATGTCAGAAAGCCGCTGAATAAGAGCTATAAACTCCTGATTATCGACGGCCCGTTGAAAGGCGCGAAATTCAAGGACTGGGACGGCGATCTGACCGTCGGACGAGGTCTGGATAACAATGTCGTTCTACTGGATGATGCCGTCTCCACGTACCATGCACGTATATTTGAGGAAGTGGGCGATCATTTTATCGAAGATTTGGGCAGTATTAACGGTACGTTTTTACAAGGCATCAAAATCAATAAACAGCAATTGACCGGTTCGCGAAAAATACGGATCGGGTCGACAACGCTCTTTTACACGGAAGTGAATTTGCGGAAACGGCGACGCTTCCATCTGATTTCCACCATCATTGTTGCTGCCATGGTCGTGATTGCGGTGATGATCAAGATGCTGATGCCATCGAATGAAGCCCAGAAATATACGAAATCAGGCGATTCGCTGATGCAGATGGAGAAATACCAGGCCGCAAAGAAGTCGTATGAGCAGGCTCTTTCGTATGACGGCAATTACGAGGATGCGAGGAACGGCTTGCGTGAATTGCGTCGAATCGAGGAAGCCAACGATCTGCTGGAAGACGCCGAATTGAAAGCGCAGCACGGTGATTTCCGACAGGCCCTGGAAATGTGTCGTGGCGTGCTGGACATTCAACCGCAAAACAAACAGGCGCAGGAATTGTATTCCGTAATCAAAGTCATTAAGGAGGCCATGATTTCCTGTAATGCGCGTAACTGGCGTGATGGCGTCGACTTGCTGCGCAAGGCCATGGACCTTTATCCCAAATCCCGCGTTCTCAGCGTCAAGCTGGCGGAAGCGGAAATGGAGCTTGCCGCGGAAGAGGCCGTTACCAAGGCGCGCAATTATTTGAACCTGGAAGAATATAACCTGGCGCGAACGGCTCTGGATGCGATCACTGCCAATAGCGTCTATTACAAGGAAGCTCAGGAGTTGAGTACCCTGGTGAATAAAGGCGGTTCATTTGCCAATGCTTTGCTGAACGCGAAAAAGGCTTATCGGTTGGGTAACACCAAAATGGCCTTTATGGAGATCGAGCGCGGCCTGAGTCTTCGACCTGAACATCCCGATTTGCTGAAACTGCAACGCCATGTACAGATTGTGCTGCCGCTGGCGGAAAAACTGGCCCAAGCTTACACTATCATGGATTCTGAAAAAGTGCATGAAATGATCGAGTTGATCAAAACGTGCGAAGAAATCATTGCCACGGAAAAAGACCCCAAGAACGGTCTGCGGATGAATGCCGAAGAAGTGCGTGAGCAGATCAAGAAGCGTTTGCCGATTATTTCCGAAAAGAAAGCGGCTGCGGCTTATACCGCCTGGCAGTCGGGCGACATTCGCAAAGCCTACCACCTGTACGAACTGGCGTCGGCTGCCAACGAGAACAACGAGCAGGCCAAGGATCAGGCGGAAAAAATCAAAAAGGTCATTGTCAATTCGTGTCATCACCATTTTATCGATGCCATGCAATACGAAGCTCAGGGGCAGACGACCGAGGCTGTGCAAACCTATCGCAAGATCACCCAGTTGGGTTTTGCCGGCGAGACGTATTACGAGAGGGCGGTTGGCGCGTTGAAACGCCTCGAGTTCAAGGGTGGAACAAAGATATTTAAAGACGATACTTCGTTTTAACCTCAATGATTGATCGTATGCAAGAAACACCAGAACCTTTGTATTTGCCTTCGGGCAGTATTCGTGCGCTTGTTACGCTCTCCATCTCCATTGCCTGCTGGACAGTTGTTTTCTCAGGCCGTGATATTCCGGAATACCTGTTTGCCCTGGTATTGACGTTACTCGGTTACTATTTCGGTTATCGTAAAAAGAGTACGCAACAGGAACAGTACTCTCCGGTCAAACAGAGTCAGCCTTTGTTTTTGCCAAAGGGCATAATCCGCTTTGTGCTGATAATGGGTTTTATCGTGTCCGGCTTGGTTGCCTTTAGCCGTTTTATGGACAATATGGATGACGCGGCCCGGTATGTCCAGTTGAAATATTTCGGCATAGTCTGGGGATTGATCTTTGGATATTTTTTTGCAGCCCTGTACCGGCGTAGGAAAGCCAAAAAAGTACGCTCTGGTGTGATGTTGCACATCAAGGGGTTGCTGGTGATTGTCGTAACCATTCTCCTTTCTCGCCTGTTGATCATGGGTAAGAATGATTTATCGCCCAACTTAATCATGCCCCTGCTCATGATCATCAGTTTGTACTTTGGTTCGCGATAGGGCCTTTTGGTTGTAGGGGTCAAGCAAGCGGTCAAGTTCTCTGGAATTTTCAATAGGCAATATTTCGTTTTCTTCAGCGCGTCAA
>CAZOLK010000048.1:0-5241 GCA_964580325.1 uncultured Verrucomicrobiota bacterium
CAGCCGTCGACCACGGCCACGGACAGCAGCCGCTCCTCGGGCTCCAATCCTTCGTACCGCACGAGATAAACGCCCAACCGCCCCCGCGCAGCCAATTTCAGCGCCAGTTCCGGTCCAGGTTCGATGCGCACGCGCATGAGGCGGTTGGTTTCGGCGCGGGTTTCGGCTATGATTCGCGTCAGCAGCGGATGATCCAGGTGCACGATCTTTTCGGCCGCGGCCTGGCCAAACATCAAGTCGCCGCCAACCGCCTCCGCCACACCGCACTCGGGCGCCAGGCCGTAAGCGATAAGGCCGTTGTCTTCGCGCCGTTCATAAGCGATGCCGCGCGCATCAAGCCAGGACCGCATCACCTGCTCCATTTCACGGTCAAGTTGCGCCAGCTCGCGCGGGATCTGGTCAGCCAACTGGCGAAAGACCTGCTTGACCGTATCATCGAAATGCGACTCGATGATGCCGGTCATGCGCTGCTGCACCTGCTCGAAACGCTTGCGTTCCTCTTCCATGCGTTCGGAGAGTTTTTCGATTTCGGCCTTGATCTCATCGCGCGAACGGGCCCGGTTGTAGATGCGTTCCAATTGTTCTTTGAAATCCGGCCCGAGTGTGGCTGCCAGCGTTTCGGGCGCGTCCAGTTGCGCTTCATGCAAGACCGCATCGGTCGCATCTAAGACTTGGCCGAACAGGTCCAGCTTCTGGCTCAGAATATCAAATGTCAGCCGCGCAGCCTCGTTGTCGCGCGCCATGAAATTGATCACGGTCACATCGTACTGCTGCCGATAACGGTGGCAGCGACCGATGCGTTGTTCGATGCGCTGCGGGTTCCAGGGCAAGTCGTAATTGATGACTGTATCGCAGAACTGCAAGTTCAAACCTTTAGCGCCGGCCTCGGTCGAGATAAAAATTTTCGAGCGTGTTTCGAACTCGTGCACCAGTGCCAGCCGCGTGGCCACGGCAACGGAACCGGGCTGCCGCGCATCGATCTTGCCGACCATATCGCTACACCAGGCGTCCAGCGCTTCACGGGCGCGTTCGCTCCTGTTCTCGCCGCGGAACAGGGTGATGTCGCGCCGAGTCAAATCCAGGTCGTTCGTACAGAGTATCTCCTCCAGATAGTTCTGGGTTACGATCGATTCGGTGAAGATGACGGCCTTACCGCTGCCCTGGCCGGTCCTGCCGCGCTCGAGCACCACGCGGACGGCATCGACCAGTTTCCGCGCCTTGGCATCATGTCCGACCAGTTCTCTCGTGCGCACGACAAAATTGCGGATGCGCTCCAGTTCATCGCGAATCACGGTCGGCGAGGGCAGGTCCGGGTCAGGGCCATCCTTTTCCTCAAAGGGCAAATCCTCATGTTCGAGGTCCAGGGCAAACGCTGCGCAGCTTTCGCTGAACTTGCGCGTATCCCCTTCCAGCATGGCTTCCAGCCGCTGAGCCACCTTGTTCAGGCTGGCGGCCAACGCAGGGAGCGACGAATCCATGCGCCGCATGAACCCGATCAGCAGCAACTTGCGCTGATTGCCGCGAAACGCGCACAGTTCGGGCTCGAGCAGGTAGTCGCTGACATCGTCGTACAGTGCGCGTTCCTGCGGGCTCATGTCGTAGAGGAACAGGCGCGTCTGACGTCGCGTAAACGGCCGCACCAGAAACTCTTGGGCCTGGCGCCGCAACGTGCGCTGGCACACCGTATTGATCCGACGCCGCAACTCGTCGGCCTGCTCCGGGATCACGGTACGGCCTTTGGCTTCTTCGCAGAACAACTCACGGAACGTAGGTAGGTCGCCCAGCAGCGTACCCGTGGGCTCAACATATTGGACCAAACCCCATAACTCGGCCAAGCTGTTCTGGATGGGGGTAGCCGTAAGCAGAATTACAGGCGTATGGCCCAGAAACATGCGCACGCGATGCGCGGTCAGCGCCTCGTTGGCATCCTCGCGGTAGCAGCCATCACGGTCGAACCGCTTATAGATGCCGGCAAACATTTCATGGGCTTCGTCAATGACGCACAGATCGAACGGCGGCGCCGCGCCAAGCAGCGTGCTGACCCGTTCAGTGCCAGCGGTATCACGGCCAATCACATGCACACCGGGTTCATCGTACAGTCCGGTCGCGCCGCCATCTTCCAGCGTCGCGATGCCGAACAGATCGAGCAACTCGTTCTGCCACTGGCCGATCAACGGTTTGGGCAGGATCAACAGGATGCGCTGAAACCCTTCTGCCAGGGTCTGGGCCATGACCAGGCCAGCCTCGATGGTCTTGCCCAGGCCCACTTCATCGGCCAGAATGCAGCCACCTTCGGGGATGCGTTGCAGCGCGAACAACACGGCATCGACCTGGTGCGGATTGGGGTCGATGCGTCCACGACGCTGGGCCGTAGCATAGCGCCTTTGTTCGCCGGGCCGCCGCAAACGTAGCAGCTCCTCAACCATGAGCCGACGTTGGATGGGATGGGCAACCTTTTTCATGGTTGAAGGATAACGCGCAAGGATATGGGCTGTCAAGCAGTGGCAAGTACAAGCTTGCACTTATGGGACCAGGCCGGTTCAAAGGCGACCTGCTTGATCCATAGCTCATGATCGCCGGCCATTTCACTGTGATCGGAACAAAAAACCTGGCGCACCTCGTCAGGATCGGGCGCGACGTCCGGACCAGGCTGACCCGGCAACCGTGATCGCGAAAGCGTTTGTACTGGGTGGGCGCGGAAACAGGCAGCAGCGAAGTCTCGTTGGAAAGCGTTCCCAGCCACGTGGGCAAAAGCTCAGGGGCGAGACGCCCCTGCTACCTGCCAGCCGATGTCCATGGAAATGTTCCTGGCGCATTGGCTGACCTGGCACTCCAGCTCAGCGATGAGGCTTGCTTCGAAACGGCTGACCAGACCGGTGAGTCCCGCGCCGGCAACGACCTGGCCGGACGCGTCGAATACGGGTGCGCCAATGCAATAGATGCCCTTGACATATTCCTCGCGGTCATAGGCCAGACCCGTTTCCTGCACTTTTTGCAACTCACGCTCCAGCACGGCACGGTTGGTGATGGTGCTATCCGTCATTTTTTCCAGCGGCCCGTCGAGGATTTCCGCCCGCTGCTCGTTGGTCATAAAAGCCAACATCGCCTTGCCAAACGCGTTGCAGTGATAGTGCAGGGTCGAACCCGGCGTCATCTGCATGAAATACGGCGTGGGCGGGGTGATCACGTCCAGCACGAGCACCTGCTGTCTATTGGACACGTGGAGCTGGCAGGTCTCGCCCGTCGTTTGGCAGAGCGTTTCCAAGTGTTTTCGCGCCCGTAAACGCAGATCGAAACGCCGATAAAGACGCATGCCCAGGGTGAACAGCCGCGTACCGAGCTGGTAACCGCCATCCCCCGACCATTCGACATAGCCGCGCGCCTCGAGGCATTTGAGAATGCGAAAGGCCGAGTTGACCGGTACGTTCAGTTCCCGAGCCAGCTCGTTGATGCCATAGGGTCGCGGGTTGTCGGACAGGAATTCGACCAGGTCCAGTGCGCGTGCCACCGCGGGTGCACGGGATGCGGCATCGTTCTTGCCACTGTTTTCGTTTTGGGGTACATGTGTCATGTTCAAAACCTCAGGCTGGCGCGTTGTATAACCTCGTCCTGCATTTCCGTGGAGAGTCGGGTGAAATAGTCGGTATAGCCGCCGATACGCACCACCAGGTCGCGGTAGGCCTCTGGCTGCTGCCGAGCGCGGCGCAGGGTTTCCTGATCGATAACGTTGATCTGCACCTCGAATCCGCCACGGTTCAGATAAGTCAACACCAGTTCTCGCAAGCGGCGGCGGCCTTCGGCATGGCCCACGACGTCGGCATTGAATTTCATGTTAAAGGCCACGCCGCCGATCATGGGCGCATGGTCCCATGACGTCGTATCCAGGATAGCAGCCGTGGGGCCTTTGCGCTCGCGGCCCTGCGCCGGACCAGCGCCATCGGCAAAAGGTGTACCGGCCAGCCGACCGTCAGGCGTGGCGCCAGTCTCACGGCCCAACCGCTCGTGCATGATCCAGACAAAAGCACCGGGCACAAAGTGGCTGTCGTCCGGCGGCACTTTGTAGCGACCGCACTCGCCAGCCAGGAACGCGATGGTTTCGCGCAACAACACGTCCACATCGCCCGTGGCCTCGCCGTACTTGGGATACATGTTGAGAAAGCGACTGCGCAGGTCTTCATGGCCGGCAAAATTGGCGTCTAGCAAAGCTTTCAACTCGGCCAGGGTCAGTTTACCCCCATTGAACACCTCCTCGCGCAGCACGACCAGCGAATCGGCCAGGTTGGCCAAACCGACAAACGAGCATTCGACCCAGTTATAGCGCGCGCCGCCATTATCGATGTCCAATCCGCGCGCAACGCAATCGCGGGTGAATACGCTCTGCAACAGATGCCCGCCCCACTGGGCGCGAATGCGGCGCAGTTCGCATTGACGCTCCACGCCTTCACGGATGCGCACCTGCATCCGCTCGCGATAGGAGGCTAGAAATGCGTTGAAATCGGCTGGCGGATCGTCGATGCAATCCGCGATTTGCTGCAGCAATTCGTGACAGACATTATAATAAGGAGAAGCCACCCATACGCCGCTCGAACCAGAGGGCGTGATCTCGACGCAAGTGCTGTTGATGTACCAGCAGGATTCATCAGGCGGAACCCCGTAGGAACGCAACCCTTGCTGGATCACTTCATCGCCGAAAAACGCCGGGGTGGAAAGGCCTTCGGCAATCAGTTCAACGGCCAGGTCGACCAAATCGTCGGGCGTGCCCTGGTGATAGCAGACGCCGACTGTAGGATAGACCAGACGCGTGCGGCGCAGGGCTTCCAGGCAAAGGTAGGAGAGCGGGTTGGTCACATCGCGTCCCTGAGCGTCACGGCCGCCGACCATCACCGGCACTGCCAGACCGTCGCGCACCAGTTCGTTGATCAGCACATAGAAACACTCGAGCAGGAACAGTGCCCGGTCACGGGTCAGACAACCGTCGGCCAGGTCGCGCTCGTAAAAAGAAACAAGCAAGCGGTCGAAATGGCCGCCCACCAGCCAGGCGTTATCGCCGTACTGGACGGAGAAAAGGACAAGCCAGATCAGTTGCAGCGCCTCATGGAACGTGGCCGGCGGCGCATGGCGCACACGGCGGCAAATCGCGGCCATATCCTCCAGTTCCCTGGCACGCGCCGGTTCAGCATCGGCAACAGCCTGCTCCGCGCAGACCGCGGCACGTTCGATGGCCAGCGAGAGCCCGTCCAG
>CAZOLK010000048.1:5268-29749 GCA_964580325.1 uncultured Verrucomicrobiota bacterium
ATACCCTTCCGTTGCTCGGGCGCATGGTCCAGCGCTTCGTGGACGTGCGCGGTCATGCAATCGACACCGACCTCCAGAACGGTTGCCAGCTCTATTTCACAATGGCCGCGCTGCCCATACGCGGGTGGAAAACGGCCCAATACGTTATCGGCCCAGGCCAGGCGTTCCGCGTCAGGCTGTTCTGGCGCTGAGGCCAAGCGCCCAACCAGCACCTCCAGTTCGTCAATCGCAAACGGTGTCTGGGTAAGGACCTGGCGTGTCTCCAATCCCTTGCGCTCCCACCATGAAGCTACGTCCACGGAACTGTCCAAAGCCTCGGCCCGCGGAATCCGCGTATCCAGCCAAGCCCGCTGTTTCCTTTCCAGGCAACGTTCACGCAAAAGCGCTATTCTCTCGTCATCGGTTTTCATACTGCTGTTCTCTCTTTATCTTGCTGTCGTCCATTCTTTTTGTATCATGACGTGCTAAATTTAGCATGAAATAAAATCGAAATCAACTGTTGATTCTTTGACACCCGCACTAATATGAGGTTATAAAGAATGGAAACAGCAAATATCGTCATCGCCGCAATGCTCATTATCTCGGGCTGCGGTTCGCCGACAACACAACCCATGAGCAACGTCAACGTACATGAAGAGTCGGCCGAGGCGCCTGAGCAGCAGGGGGCCGTGACATTGAAACAGTCGGCGGAGCGAGATGAAACCGCGCGCAAACAACCTTTTGTGACAGATGACCTCGTGAAAAACGTTGCCCAAGATAAACCGCAACCGGCCCTGCGCCTGGAACCGAACCTGCCGCGCCAGGGGAAGCAGGCACCCGGGCATAAAAGGCTTCAACCAGGCTGTCCAAGTCTGGCGGATTAAAAAAGAAATGATTGACATCCTTGGTTTGATTTTATAATAACTTCAGCATATAAAAAGAAGAAGAAACCATGGTGTTTGCTGAAGGGGCTGATGTCAAAGGTGTGGCGTGTTTATCGTGGTCGCATGGGTCGTCAGCGTTTCTTAATATTTTTCTAACACTATGAAATTAAGGAAAATAAACTTGAGTTGAAGCCGTATCCATGTTAGAGACGCATACTCTTTCGTATGAATATTTAACTAAAACCGATGGATCGTTTATACAATATTTTAAATGAGGAGGCTGGAATGTGAATAATCCAGTTGTCTTTCTTGACAAAACAACTCGTCACGCTCCGTGGTTGCATCTTGCCATACCATGTGTTGTTCTTTTTGGATTCACCGCTGGGAGTTTTTCCCAGAAAGAGGAGAATGCTTCGCCCATCCTGCTGGCCCAGGCCGATCTTGCCGTCGAAGAGACTGTGATCGAGGAAAACGCCGCGACCAAGGAGAGCGCGGTGGAAAACAGCGAGATGGCGCCAGCAGCCGAAGAGTCCGTGGAAGACACAGCGCCAGCACCGGTCGTACCCAAAGATGACACCCTATCGATCAAGCGCATCGAAATCGTGGGCGACATCGATTTGCTCGATACGCTGGGTATGCTGGACGAGTTGCGTGGCGAGTTGGAAGGGAAGCATCTCAGCCATCAGGACATTCGCCGGGTCGCGGCCGAATATAACGATAAATTGATCGAACGCGGCTATTACCTGGCTGCGCTGGCGCCCCACCTGCGCCGTTTCGACGAGGACGAAGGCAAACTCACGTTCGTGTTTGACGCTGGTCGCATGGGAAAAATGGCTTTCTTTGACATGCTCGAGGAGGCGGAAGAGGAGCGGCAACCGTTCAGCGAGCGTTTCTTCAGCATCTCGCAGATCAAGCGCAAAATCACTACGCTGGAAGCCGGCGATTACTTCAACTACAACGCAGTCAAAGACGGGCTGTTCCAACTGAATTCACATCCCGACCTTACCCTGGATACCTACATGATGGTACGCCGGGAACGCGAGGAAAGCGCCTTGCGCAAATACGTTGACATGGACTTTGAAGTCAAGGAGCGGTTTCCGCTGCACACCGTGTTGACACTGAACAACTACGGCATGGAAATGACCGACGATTGGCGCGTCGGACTGACCTTGCAATACCTGAATGTCAGCAAACGTGACGACGTGTTTACATTGCGCGCACCGTTCTCCCTGGATTTCGAGTCCATCAAGTCGTTCGGCCTGAGTTATGTGCTGCCCAATGAAATCGGACAGGGCGGCAACCTGACGGTTTACGGTGGTTATTCGAAAATGAACGCCGAAGATATTCTCAACGACCCCGATTTTCCCTGGGACATTCGCGGCGATGGCTGGTATGCCGGTTTATCGGGTGCTTACAACCTGTATTCCAACCCGCGCCACGATCTCAAAGCCTACCTGGGCATCATTTTCCAGGATATGGAAGAGACTTACGAACTGCGCGCCACGGAAGCCAATCCCACGGCAAGCACCATTGACAAAACCCTTAAGCAACGTCCTGTCTCGCTCAGCTTCGCCTATACCTCGATCGAACCGGACATGCTGGGCGGGCGCAACTTCCTGACCAGTCAAACCCAGTTCAATTTCGCTGGCTTTCTGGGCGGTTCCGAAGATGACGATTTCAGTAAGTTCATTGAAAACGCCGAAGCCGACTACGTTATCCAGCGGCTTCAGTATGCACGCATCCAGCCTTTTGCCGGCACCAAGGACGGCACTGGACGCTGGATCGTTTTTATTAAAGCTGACGGACAATACGCCGGCGGCACCCTAACGCCTTCAGAACAGAAACACATTGGCGGCGCCACCACGGTGCGCGGCTATGAAGAGCGTGAATTTGTCGGCGATCATGGTGTACACGGCAACCTGGAAATCCGCACGCCCATCTTGCTGGGACCTGTTTCGCAATATTGGGTCAAAGAAAAAGAAAACAAAGGGGATCCGATCGACAAAATGCAGTTGGTCACCTTTATCGACGGTGGTTTTGTCAAGTGGATTTCCTCGCCGATCGAAGGCGACGATACGGCCCTGTCCGAGAGCATTTTCAGCGGAGGCGCCGGCATTCGTCTGGGCGTAACCTCGTATGCCCAGATCAAATTCGACTGGGGCTTTCCTTTTACAGAAACAGAGGACTCGGATCATTCGGGTCGGGGCAGTGTAAATGTCGAGTTACAGTTCTAATTTAGCATTGATGACAGGTAAGGTGAAATAAGGAGAATGAACTTATGAAAAAGATGACGGACGGATGGGCTTTATTATTTAGGCTGGCCCTTTGCGCAGGTCTGCTCGCGATAACACTTTGCGGATTCAGCCGGCAAGCTTTGGCTTTGCCTCGCGGTGAATCCGTAGTCAATGGCCAGGTGACTTTTGAACGCAGTCAAAACCGGCTGGTGATTAACCAGGCGACCGGCAAGGCCATTGTCAATTATGACGGGTTCGACATCGGCGGGTCCGAGCGCGTCGATTTCCATCAGCCCGGCAGTGCGGCCGCGATTCTGAACAGGGTGGTCGGCGGCAGCCGCAGCACCATTGCGGGCGCCATGAACGCCAACGGTCGTGTATTCCTGATCAATCCGGCAGGCATTATCTTCTCTCCATCGGCCCAGGTCAATGTCGGCGCCCTGGTGGCCTCGGCATTGAATATGAGTGACAGCGATTTTCTGAACGAGCGAATGCGCTTTTCGGGCGGCGGCGGCGCTGTGGTCAACCAGGGCAGCCTTTCCGGCGGTTCGGTATTCCTGGTAGGTGGCGTAGCGCAAAACAGCGGTTCCATCTCGGCCCGGGAAGTGGTTATGGCTGCCGGCCGGCGTTCGGTGGAAATCGATCGTGCGGCTGACGGGAGGATTTTCCTGTATCTCGATGGCGAATTGCACAGCGAAGACGGGGAACCGATCTCCAATCCAACCCGTACGACGGCAACCAGCCGCCAAAGCGCGGATGTATTATCCGAAGTCCAGAGCAAACCGACTGCCGAATCTGACCGGCAGGTGCATATGACCCGGACCGAGGAAGCGGCGCTGGACCGCGAAACGTTTGAGTATGTGGCTTATGAAGTTCCAAAACGCGAACCTGATGGCACCCGGTTCCGCCTCTACAGCGGTTCCAGCATAGCCAACAGCGATAATCCGATCACGGTGGGCACGCCCACACCAGTTGAACAGAGCACGTACCTTTCACCTGACACCATCCGCAACATGGATGTTGCATCAGCGGAACAATCTTCCGCATCGGTGCGCACCGAACTGTCCGCGCCCACGGCTCCCGCGCTGGAACAGCCGCTAGGTACGGTCATCAATAACGGTCTGATCGACGCATCAGGCGAACAGGGCGGCATAGTCATGCTCAAAGGTATTCGCGTTGGCCAATTCGGCACAATCAGGGCCGACGGCGTGGAAGGCGACGGCGGCGATATCCGCATCGAGGCCGTGGAAATGGTCGTATTGGGCGGCGACAGCGTCACGACCGCCAATGCAGGCAGAAACGGCAATGGCGGCAATATCGTCATCATGGGCCGCAATACCAGGATCGGCAGCGGCGCGCTCATCGAGGCGCGCGGCGGTTCGGAATCGGGTGACGGCGGATTTGTCGAAACCTCCGGACACGATTTTTTCCAGATCGATGTCTCGCCTGACGTCTCTGCCGGGCGCGGCAAGGGCGGCACCTGGTTGATCGATCCTTACAACATAACGGTCGTAGCCTCCAACACCCTGGTCAATATCAACACGAACAGCCCATTTAACCTGGTCAGCATCGGCGACAGCGCCTTTGTAGGCGTCAGCAATATCATCAACCTGCTCCAAAGCGGCGGTGCAGTGATCATCCGCACAGGCGATGGCGGAGCACAGGCTGGCGACATCAACTTCAATGCCGCACTCGATTACAACGGCCTGGGTCCCGGTTCCATCCTGATCCTGCAGGCACACAACAACCTCAATATCAACGAGCCTATCTATGACAGCAACACCGCGGATAACGATGCGCTCAATCTGGACGTGGGTACGGGTAACGATTTCAATATCAACGACGAAATCAGCCTCCGCAACGGCAACATGATTGCCAACGTTGGCAATTCCGTCAACATCAACGCCAACGTTTCATCGGACAGAACGATCCTGATGCTGTCTTCCAATGGGGTAATCGGCGCAAACGGCAACGCCATGGTATCCGCCGACATACTCATCCTACTGGCCGAGCGCGGCATTGGCGTGGATGAAAACAGTTATCCCATCCGAACCATTCACACCGACGCCAACAGGATTATATTCGTAACCCAGCAGGGCGGCGTGCGCATTGTGGACCGGGACGATGTGTCCATGTTCGGCAGCGGCGCCGGTAACATGTTGCTCCAGAGTACGGGTGGCGTACTGACCGTGACTTCCGGGAACATTTCACTGGGCGGCGTCAATTTCAGCGGCGGCATTCACAACAATGGCGGCGAGTTCACCATTGACATGCGCGCCAGGTCCATTCGACTGGCCGGTTACGTGACCAACGTCTTCAATGCCAATTCCGCCATCAAAATGGAGGCGGAAAACGGCGACATCCGTCAGACTGCCGGCAATATCAACAGCGACATTCTGATCGTCCATGCTGCCACTGACATTGGAACCGCTTCCGCGGGCCTGACAACCCATGTCAATCGGGTGGAGTTTGATGCAGGTCGCGATCTGTTCCTGCACGAACTGGATGATGTGTCCATCTCCGGTCAGGCTGGACGTAACATTAATATTCGCACCTTGCGCGATCTGATCGTGCCAACGGGAACCAATGGGATTTTCTCGAACGGTGGCCATATCAGCTTGGTCGCGAACCGCAATGTGAGACTCGAAGGCGATGTCGTTGCTACCAACATGGGGGATATCGCGATCTGGGCCGACAGCGATCGCGATATGGACGGCGATATCCTGCAAACCACGGGCGACATCGTCACTGACCGGGGCAACATCTTCCTGGCCGCCGATCAATACTATCAAGCAAGTCCTTCGATCGTCACCTCCATGGCTGGATCCATCTATCTCTATACGGACCACGACGTCAGGATCGAAGGCTGTGGATTGCATGGCCTGAACCAACTGATCGAATCCGGCGGCAACATCTACCTGGGCAATGTAACCAATACGGCACAGAACCTGATTCGCTACCAAGCTCAGGGCTTCATCACGGGACAAGGCATCGACAGCACTCAAACCGTGATCGCGGCACCGAACATGGTGCTGTTTACATCAAACAATGTTATGCAGGATTTCACCTACCTGTATATCACCTCACTGATCCAGGTGGCTGGCTTCACCAATATGGCACGCGGCGATTTCCTGCAGCGCGTGAACTTTACCAACTTTGTCAACAAACCCGTTGACCCGCTCTTTGTGCCTTCCAATGTACCGCCCGCGGGTTATGCTGTGGCCATGCCGGTCCCCCAGAACCTAGTCATCACGGAGATCACCGAAACCGAAACCATCAGGGTGATCAAACCAAGTGCGGGCCAGCAAGAGCCAGAGACCCGTATCACCGTGCAATCGTCACGTTTCAGCATTGACGAAGAGGGCCGCATCACGTTTGCCGAAGCGCGCGATGCCCGCCGTTTCCATGCCGTGGAAGCCTTTCTGCGTGAAGCGCCGGAATTGAAATCCAAGCAGGGTGTTTTCGGCGATCCGTTCTTTATCCATGAATTCATGGGCATCAGCGATCCGATCGCTATGGGTTTGGTCCAGTTCATCTTGACCGGCGACTCGAAAGTCATGGCTGATCCTAACCTGCCTCCAGAAGCGAGCCGCGATATTATTGTCGGCGGTTTGCATCCGGCCACGACGATTAATTATTATAAGAAATGATACGCCGTTTCAAACGTAACCATTCAGGAGCTATGAACCGCTAATGTATGAGCACTTGAGCAACGCCTGGGGATCTGACATTGGGCAGAAACGCAGCAACAATGAAGATTCCGTCATGGTGTTCCCACCAAATGGCATTTATTGCGTCGCGGACGGCATGGGAGGTCCTGGCGGCGGGGAGGTGGCCAGTAAACTGGTGATATCCTGCGTGCAAGAGGTCGTGGAACAAATCGATTCGGGAAATTATCATCAAACCGTTGCTTATAAAACCATTATGATGCAAAGGGCCATTGACCTGGCCAATGAAAGAATTCGAATAAAAGCGGATGAAATCCTGAAAAAAGGCATGGGTTCAACCGTTGTCATGCTGGCGTTTGACGGATGCTACCCCACCCGGGCTTGCGCTTTCCATGCCGGTGACAGCCGCTGCTACCGGCTGCGTGGCCACCACTTCGAACGCATTACCACCGATCACTCCATCATGTCGGAACTGGGTATGAAAAACGAAAAGAAAATGCCGCGCATGTTTCGCGGCATCGTGACCAGGGCCGTGGGTATCAAGCAAAAGGTGCGGATGGAAGTGACGCCGGTGGAGGTGGAAACCGGCGATGTGTTTCTGCTCTGCTCCGATGGATTGACCGGCATGGTCAACGACAAGGAAATCAAGCGCATCCTCACCTCTAAGAAAGACAATGCTCTCGAACAGCTCAAAGATCGTCTGATCAAAGCCGCCAATGACGGCGGCGGCAAGGACAACATCTCCGTTGTACTGGTCAAAACCGGCGAACTCCCGGCACCAATCGAGGTCAACGATTATCCCGACTATCCCGACGAGATGATGACCCACGACAAGAATGCCGTAAGCTGGAGCGACGAGATGATGGCCGCGGAGGCGGCAACATCCATGACCACCGGCGACAGTTCGGAAGCTGTCACAACCGGTGGACAGCCGCTTCCACTCGACGACGAGACGCCGTCAGAGGACGGGTCCATGATCGAAGAACCGATTTCCGCAGACCGCTTGGAAGAAATCAGCGACGAAGATGACGAAGACGAATTGTATACACCGGTCTCGGTTGACGATCACAGTTATACCCACGATTCCGATTCCAGTGAGCACAGCGAAGGTTTCTTTACCGCGGATTCGATCGAGGGACACTTACCGGAAGGTTGGGATGTCGCCGTGGATCAACCCGCGGAAACTGCCGCGCCTCCCGATACACCCGCGCCAGCCGTGCCGGCAGCTCCCGCTGTAACGGCGGACAAACAGCCAGGCCCACAAAAACGCACGGTCAAACCCACACGCTCCACACGCAAGTCGTACATGGCGCAAAAAATGTATGTGATGGTCATGTCCCTTATCGTGGCCATTGTAATCGGTGCCGTATTGTTCATGCGCCAGGGGTCGAATCAAGGCCGGACAGTCCCGCCGGACAAAACTCCGGATACAACGACGGTCAAGGTGACCGCCCGCAGAATTTACCTGCCCCTGCACCGCCTGCCCGAGGATCCTCCCGTAAAAGTGGGCTATCGGGTACACCCGCAGGATAATTGGATTTTTGTCACCAACGAATCGTTCCGTCTACCGTTCGGTATGTTCGAGTTCGGCTACCTGCGTCCCGACTACGATACCATTTCACTGATGGAAAAAGTGGCTGAAATTGAAGAGACCATGATCGTATCGCTGCCCGAGCAATTCACTCCCAAACCGCATCTCGACCGCCTACTGCGCTTGAAAGAGGCATGGGCAAAGCAGGATTGGGAAAACGTGGAAAAAATCATCGACGAACCTACAGGCGGCATTTTTGAATACGACAGCTTTCGCGACGACTGGATCCGCTTGAATCATGAGTGGGAAACGGTTAAAACAGCCAAGCAGAAGCTCGAGCCTTTTATGCAAGCCTCCACTGCCGATGGCCAACTGTTGAATCGCCTCAAGAAATTCACCGGAATTTTACGTGAAATGGACCAGGAGACGCGAAAACTCGAACTTCTGCGACCTGTAATCGATGCCATCTGCCAACGGTACAAGGTCTCCGTGCTGCAGACCATTACTATGTCTTCGCCTGACGCCGACACGCTATGGGCCTGGATCTCGCAGGATTCACCCCGCGCCCTGCTCAATTGCACACCGGATGAATGGGCCCAGTGGCAAGTGCTACGGCAATCATCACAAGCCTTGGCCCAGCAAACACCTGATAAGACACCAAAACCACCTGAAAAAAAGCCGGAGCAACCCGAAAAACCACCGGAGCAACCACCCGAAAAAACGCCGGTCGTGGCAGTGGCGCTTGCCAGCCCCTGGCCATCCGATATTGCCTTACGCTGGCGCAAAGGTGAGGGTTCCTGGCGTCGTCTCCGCAACACTGTGCAACTGGAACCCGATCGCTACAGCTTCAAATTTTCGCGTCCCGATTACGAGGATCTGTCCATTGATCTGGAAGTGAAAGGCGAACAACAGAACATTCCGGTTCCCCGCGAACAGGACTGGCAACCCAGCGCAGCCTTGACCGCTTTACGTCGTGCGGAAAAAGCAACCGGCAGCGAACAATGGGACACGCTGAAAAGTCTGATGGAAAAAAGCGAATGGACCCACGAATTACAGGCTGCCGAGCATAAAAGACAGGCACAAAAAGTGCGCGATACCTGGAAAAAGCATCTCGCCAGCCTCCAAAAAACCGAACCGCCTGAACAACCACCGGAACAGCAACCTTCAACAGGCACCGGACTACTCAGCTTGATCAAACCCGACCTGAGTCAGGTACCCTTAACGGATGCCGGCCAGGATAATCCGCCGGAGCAGGCTCACGTGGAACAGCCTCCTGCCACAGTCGATGCAGTGGCGCAACCCGCGCAATCGAAACCAGACAAACCTTCTGACCTGGCAGCCAAAATGGAAACTGCGGAAAAAGACGGACGCTGGGATATCGTGGCCCGGTACATTCAGCAAAATGGCGGCTTCCGCGACTTCAACTTCAAGGACAATGCCGAAAAGCAGCGTTGCATTGCGTGGCTGAAAGTCTGGGAGGAAGCGGAAAAAGAAGGCAGCGTGAAAAAGTTGATGAAAAAATACCGCAACGATCTGATTGCCTTGTACGAAGCTCTGGAACTGGTGGGTGAACCGGCCCTCGCTTTTGAACGCGACGACGATCCGGCCGCCTATTGCCGTTTTCTGAACAATTGCAACCGTTCGCTGGACATCCATTTCAACAAGCGCTTAGAAGCCATTCAACAGGGCAGCGAAATGTTTGCCGATAAGGAATCTCCGATACTCAAAGGGTTGAAAAAATACCTGGAAATGACCGGTACGAGCGGCGAATTCAAAGCAATTTCCAGCGCGTTCAAGCAACTCGAAACCGACAGCAAGTATTTCATGGACTGGAAAAATGAAAAGTGGCAGGGACCGCTTTCCTATGCCGCCTTGAAGTCCTTTCCGATCAAGGAAACAGCGAAAATGCAGGAACAGTTCGAAATCGCCTGGCATCGGATCATCGATTTACTTCTGGACGATCGTATCCGGCGCCAAAAGGCCAATTATGAGTTGCTGCCGGAAATTATGGAGGACGACAACTTGTACCAGTGCCTGCAGGACATCATCACGCTTCAAGGCGGTCTGCGTCAAAGCATCTCGCAACAAGTGCGCGACCGGACTTTTGATTTTCACAAATGGGTTGAGCAGACTGGCCAAAAAGACGCCCTTGCCCTGTTGAACAAGTTCAATGAACTGCTCAAGATGGAGCAAAAGATACGCAAGTAGTCAAGTTTTTGCGCAAATGGGATTATGTTGTGAGGGGAGCCGGCAGTTGGCAGGCCGAGCAGGGACGACACGATACGGCATTCGAGTGACGGTACCCAAGATATCTTCTATCTGCGTGTGGACAACTGCGAATGTTATATTATAGTATACATGGAGCAAGTAGCCGTGCCTCGATGCACGCGGCATCATACAATTTGTCAGGACAAGGATGGGAACCCCATCCTGGCATGCTTAGCCAAAGAACTTAAAAAAAAAGAAGAGCACTATGTCGGTATCAACCCAGTGTGGCGATTACGAGATCATCACCAAGCTTGGTGGGGGTGGACAGGGCAGGGTTTTCAAAGCCAAGTGTAACGTGAATAACCACCCGCGATTGGCTCAGGATGCGATAATCTGCATCAAAGAGCTGGGGCAGGTGTCGCAAGACGACGACACAAGCGAAAAGCATCAGGAACGCACGAAAACGCTGATCACGCTTGAACACCCAAATATTGTTGACTATATCGACATGTTCGTCTGGAGCCCTGACGAATGGGACGAATGGCTGTATATCGTTCTCGAATATCTCGAAGGCGAAACCCTGACCGAACGTTTGGAACGTTACCCACGCGGTCTGCCTCTGGAAGAGGTACGCCACATCTTCAACGACGTGATCTCCGCCCTGATCTACGCCCGCGACCACGGATTGATCCATCGCGATCTGAAACCGTCCAATATTTTTCTTACCCGTGACGGCAAAGTCAAAATTATCGATTTCGACCTGGCGCGCCAGGAGAGCGCAGCGCAAAAAGGTATGACCAGCGGTGGCATCCGTGGCAGTTTCGATTTCATGGCTCCGGATTTTGCCCCCGATTATTCACCCAGCGAAGCATTTAACGGCGATGAAATGTCAGACATTTTCAGTCTCGGCGTATGTATCTACAATGCGCTGACAGGACGTCTGCCTTACGGCCTGGGCGAAATCAAAACTGCCATTGCCTATACCCAACACTGGCGCATGGGCCGAACCGACATCAAGCTGAAAATTCCCAAATCGTTCCGCGGTGTGATTTCACACACACACCGCTTTTTCGAACGCGCACTGGCCATCGAGCGTGACCGTCGTTTCCGCACCTTTGACGATATGCTCGAAATGCTGCACAAATTGCGCCGCCGCATTGTCCGGCGCAAAGGCGGCGACGAATACGAACTGATCGAATTCATCTCAGAAGGCGGTTTCGGCAAGGTGTACAAGGGCCGTCGCCGTCGCGACAGTGCACCGGTGGCGATAAAACAGTTGAAAGCCGCGGCTGCATCGACGCGTTTCATCAAGGAAGCCAAGGTCCTGCAGAAATTCGCCCACCCGCAGATCGTGCAATTTATCGATTTCTTTGAGGTACCGGGTCGTGACGAGTTTTTCCTGATTCTCGAGTATCTGGACGGCATGCCGGGCTGGTCGCTCAGCCGGCGCGTAAAAAAAGCCCCGGAAGGCCTGGAACCCAAGGAAGTCGCCATCCTGTTCACCAATTATCTCAAAGCCCTGGATTACCTGCACCAGCACCAGATTATCCACCGCGACATCAAACCCGCCAACCTTTACGCGCCGCCCAACCACCCGGAAAGCGGCAAATTGTTCGACCTGGGCGTGGCGCGCGATGTGGAAGGCACCAAGACCTATGGCATGGTGCCCGGCACCATGGATTATATGGCGCCCGAATTCGCCGACTCCAGCCGTGAGCGCGGCTCGCCGCAATCGGATATCTTTGCCATGGGTTTGTGCATGTACGAATCGCTGGTTGGTGTGCCGGTCTATCCGCGGCTGTCAACCTCCGAGCGTGAAGCTGCCCGCGAATTTGTCGAACGGTGCCTCAAAGATGTGCCGTTCAAGTTCAATTTCAAAGTATTCCGCGAGTTTCCCGGCCTGAAAAAAATTCTGCGCAAAGCCACGGCGCGCAAACCTGAGCAACGCTATGCCAGTTCCGCGCTAATGACCGCCGATCTGCAGAAAGTATTCGGCCGCAGACTGCTCGATACGCAAAGCGATGAGACCATCTTGCTTGATGAAACGGAAATGGCCACTGCCGAGCTGCCTACGCCGCAAAGGCAGCGCATCATAGCCGACGTACTCGCCAGCAGGGCCGCGGTTTTACCCGGCAGCGAAGACGCGACCCAGGCAGTGCCTTTGCAACAAGCCGTGGATAACGATCCTGAAATTTTGAGGGAACTGCGTGAAGGCGCCGCCATGCCGCGGCCCTCTTCCGACGGTACGCCCCTACCCCACTCCTCACGTGGCGCACCATTGCCGCGTCCATCGTCCATGGCCGCGCCTCTCCCGCGGCAAGAACCTGTCGAGCATTTCGTCTTCTTCAAAACGCACTGGAAACACATCCTGATTTCCACGGCAGCAAGCCTGCTGCTGGCGCTGAGTATCGGCGCGTTTCTGTTTTTCCGCTCAGGCTATTACGCCCGCACCAAGATGCAATCCGGAATGCACAACGTGGCGCATCCCAGTTGCGACCTGCCATACATCAATCGTCTCATCACATGGCTCGAATATGGCAACGAATGGAAAAACAAGGACCTCGATCATCGGGTGACCTGGCTCAACTGGGTCAATGACCTTGAAGGCAAAAGTTTAGGTGTGCTGACCTGTTTCAGCAACGATTTCCGGCGCGCGTCCAAAGCTGAACGGCACAAGCTCTTCCTCAATCTGCGCCGGGCCTACACCAACGAAATCCTGGCCGCCAGTTGGCGTCATGACCGGTACGATACCGTATATACCTACATGAACAACGAAGTTTCGCGCATGGAGTTCATGGACCAGGTCGCGAACTGGCGTCAATCGTTTCCCAAAGACCTGGAATCCAAAGATCAGCGCCTGTTGGCCAACCAGCTCATGCAAAACAAGTATCACGACATGATCTATGGTTCCTGGGACGGCATCGAGAAAGAAGAGCAGGCCGCGACCATTGAGAGCAACCGCACGCTATTAGTCGAATTGGCCATCAAGTACATCAACCGGCATCGCGTGCAGGGCGAACAGCTCATCAAGCAACGCATCAAACCCAAACCCGAGATCGATAATCTCAAGTTGCTGTCCAAAGAAGCCCCTGCCCTGGCAATCAACGATGCGGATATCAAGCAAGCCCTGGACCGCGCCATACAAACCCTGGAAGGCATCGAATCGGCCACAGTCGCCATTTCCATTCGAACGCCCGAACCGCTTCCCGACAACCAGACCCTGGAACGGCAATACCGGCTTGCCCGCGTGGTGGATGCCCCCTGGAAAACGCTGCGCAACAACATGACCGTGGATTGGGGCGATTACGAAGTGCAATTCCTGCGCACGGACTACCAGCCTATTGTCAAAAAAGTCTCTGTTCCTCCACAGAATTATTACGACATCTATGATCCGGCCTTAAATGAATGGAAACCGGGCGAATCGCTGCTATCGCTTTATGAGGCTGAGCGTCTCTTCAACCTGAACAAACTCGAGGACGCCAACGACCTTCTGGCCAAAACAGGGGACGATGCGCTGCAGTTCGAACCACATCAAGCGCGTTTCGTCAAGCTGCGCAGCTTTCTGCGTGAAAAATTCAAGGATCTCGAGGACACGCGTGAAAAGATTGCCCAGTACGACGTCTGGGCGTCCAATCTGGATAGCCTGACCAATGCGCTGAACGGCTTGGCATCGCTGGAGATTCCCTCTGCCTGGAAACATAAACTTGAACCCCTCCGTGACGAAGCCGTGCGCAAATGCGTCGAAACCGTGAGCGCGCAACTGACCGAAAATACGGATGTAAGTGCACGCTACGAGCACCTGTCAAAACTTCAACCGCTTTTTGCGCAAAAACAATACAGCAAAGTGCTGGGGACTAAACTCATGGCGGTATTCCAACATGAGTGGGGGCATTTCGCCTTACGCATTGAGAACGCGTTCGACGAAACAGTGGCAGTTCGTTCCTCTGCTTTTGAAGCCCAATTAACGCCGGGGCAATCGACCAACCTGATGATCGCGCTGAAAAGCGCCTCAACCGATGCGTTGGCCATGACAGTCAGCGGCAACGAGGAGTATAAGCCCTATACCCAAGAGATCACCATCCAACCAGGCGGCGGCAAAGCTATCTTCATTACCGGGTTCGACACCAAACCGGTGCAGCTTCTGGCCGGCGACCTGGCTGATATGAAACCGCCGGTTCAGGTACGCTTTCGCAACATGAGCGAGAATGCCTGGGCACCGCTGGCCGCCAGGCAAGAGGTGAAGCCCGGCAAATACGAGTTTGAATTTACGCGTCCCGATTACGAAGCGCAAAAGTTATCCAACACCCTGCGCTTCAAAAACAGCCCATATACGGTCGCGTTTCCCGAAGACAAGCCCTGGCAGCCCAGCCCGCAACTGGCCTACCTGCAACAGGCCGATGAACTGCGCGCCCAGGGCGACTGGAAAGCCCTGGAAACCCATTTGAACCAGAAAATCGCGGCCCTGACCTATGAGCCGCATCAGCAACGGCTGGACATGATCCGCGAACTGGTTCGCGAACGAGAGGAGAAATTGAAACAGGCGCGCAGCCAGCTCAGCCTGGCCGCACGTCACGCGCAGCGCCTGCCGACCCTAGATGACGCTCTGGGCAACCTGGCCGAAACACGGGAAGACTGCCTCCAACACTTCCGCAACGAACTGGAACAGGAATGGTACAGCGCGGTCAAGTCATGCGCCATGACCATGACCAATAACCTCAGCCAGGAACCTCTGACCAACCGCGCCGCGCGATTACTCACCATTGGTCAGATCATGAACAAGCCCGAGGCAAAGAAGGTCCTGGGCAAAGATGGCTGGGCCTATATATGGGAAAAAACATCCGGCGAACTGGACACCTTTGTACTGCGTATCCTAAACCAGGCAGACAAACCCATTGCCGTATCCGGACCTTTTGCCGCGCTGAGCCTTGAGCCGGGCAAGCAGAACCAATGGACCATGCCCTACAAAGCCGACCATCAGTTCACCGTCAAAGTGGAAGGCGACGAAGGCGATAAACCTTTTGAAGAACAAGTCGCCATGACCCGTGGCGGCTGCAAAATCATACCCGTAATCGGGTTCAGCCAGGAACCGGTGCGCTTGATGCTGGCCAAGAAAAAAATGGATCCGCCGCCCATCTCAGTCTTCTATCGTACGGACGAAATCAAGGAATGGCAACCGTTGACGGAAACCGTGGAGATCAAACCAGGCAAACTGACTGTCCGGTATCAACGCCCCGATTACAAGCCCATTGAAATGCCAGAGACCAATGTGCGCCCCGGCAGCGGCGACATAACGATCGACTTTCCCGATGCAAACGCCTGGAAAAAAGGCGTACCACTACTTATTCTCGACCAGATCCGTGCCGCGGCCGAAGAAAAGAATTATAAAAAAATGCAAATGCTCTACGGCAAAAAGGCCACGTTCGAATACGAAGCGCATGAACGTGAGTACCGATCCATTTTGTCCCAATGCCGCGAACAGGTCCTTTCGCTGGTCATTGCCGAGATTCATGCTGCGGAAAAAATTCTGCAAAACAGAATGAGCTATTTTTACCAAGTCGAAGACCCGACGCTCAGTCCGCCCATGTTGCGCACGGAAACCTCCAAGCCCACGATCAAATTCGGATTCAGCGAGGTGCCTGACATTTTCAAGACCGAATTCAAGGCCGAGATGCAGCGTCGTCAACGCCTGCTGGACTGGAAAGACAATGTCGCTTCACTCACGCCGGCCAAAGTCGCCAGCCGCGTACCGCCCAGTGAAAAGCTGCGCATGGAAGCTCACCAGGAGTTCGTCGATATCATCGAAGCCTTTCCACACGGAGCCTTCCCTGACACGGTCTTGAAAAAAATGGACCAGTACGTCGTCACCGGATCGCTGAACGAATACGATTACCGCCTAGCGTTACAAGCGCATTACATGTGCTTGCACCAGGCCTTGGGCCTGTTGATCGAATTACGTAAAGTCAAAGCGAACCTGCGCCGAAACCATAATCTGGCCAATTACAGCAAGAGCCTGCGTAAAAACCGCAAGTGGCTTGACGCGATTCTAGCCAAAGCCGATGCCGAGGATATTGAAAAAGTCATCACGTTTTTTGCCGCCAAACCCGAAGGCCCCTGGATCATTCATTACCTGGCCCAGTTCGCTCCAGGCAGCGCCCCTTTCCAGAAACGCGCCGTGGAATGGGTGCGTGCCAACGAACGCTTAACAGCCAGGGCAAAAAAATTGCTGGACACCTACAAGTTGACCGACGTCGTATGGCTTTATGAGGACAACCCATAGACGCTGGCACATGTTCAATCCAATGACGTTTTTCATCCTTTCTTCATGAAAGGATTCGACAGGAAACTTATACAACCAAAGGATTATTCAATGGAACAGGCATATCGCAAGACAGGCGCGGAGGTGGCTGCGGAACTGCAAACAGAGATGGTCGCCGGCTTGTCCGCGGACGAAGCGCAAACCCGGCTGAACCAGATCGGTCTAAACAAGCTGGAAGAAAAGGGTGGCAAGAGCCCTTTGGCCATGATCCTGGGCCAGCTCAAGGAGACCATGGTCATTATTCTGTTCATCGCGGCGCTGATCTCGTTTTCGCTGCACGAGGTGGTGGACGGGCTCGTCATCCTAGTGATCGTCGCCATCAATACGGTTATTGGTTTCTGGCAGGAATTCAAAGCCGAAAAAGCCATGGAAGCACTGAAAAAGCTGACGGTACCCGAAGTGCGCGTACGCCGCGCCGGCCAGGAAAGGCGCATCTCGTCCCATGAACTCGTTCCCGGCGATGTCATGATTATCGAAGCAGGCAACGTGATTCCGGCTGACGGCCGCTTGACCCAGGCTTCCAACCTCAAAGTCAAGGAGTCTGCGCTGACCGGCGAGTCAGAACCCGTGGAAAAGCATGTCAATCCCATTGACGGCGACAACGTGGCCCTGGGCGACAGGCGTAACATGGTTTACATGGGCACAATCGTGACCTATGGGCGTGGCGAAGTCTTGGTTACGGGCACAGGCATGCAGACCGAGCTGGGCCACATTGCCGACATGTTGCAGAGCGTGGAGGACGAAACCACGCCGCTGCAAAAGCGCCTGTCCAAGCTGGGCAGACTGCTCGCGCTCAGCGCCATCTGCCTGATTGTCATCGTCTCCATCATCTCCCTGGCGCGCGGCTACCAATGGAAAGAGACGTTCATGACCGCCATCAGCATGGCTGTAGCCGCTATTCCCGAAGGCCTTCCCGCCGTGGTCACCATTGCCCTGGCCCTGGGCGCCAAAAAACTACTCGAAAAACAATCGCTGATCCGCCATTTACCCGCCGTGGAAACCCTGGGTTCGGTCACCTATATCTGCTCCGATAAAACCGGCACCTTGACTCAGAACCGGATGTCCGTGATCCGCTTGGTCATGCCCGATAAAACCGTTGAAACAGAAGACCTGGACCGGCGTCTGGTCGCCGGGGAACAGAAGCTGATGCTCATGGCCGGCGCCTTGTGCAACGACGCGGTGCTGGAAAAAAAGGAAGATGGCGGCATCGCCATGATCGGCGATCCGACCGAAGGCGCGCTGGTGGCGGCAGCCGAGCAATTCGACCATCCCAAACAGGTTCTGGAACAGCATCTGCCCCGGATCGACGAACTGCCCTTTGACTCCGAGCGCAAACGTATGACCACGGTGCATACGCTGAACCAGGACGCGGCGGAGGACATCAGGCAGGTCCTGAACCTGATAGGCGTACAACCGGACACGCACGTCGCTTTTACCAAAGGTTCGATCGATGGGATGATGGAACACACCCATCGTATTCTGCGCCGGGACGGCGTCCACACCATTACCGATCCGGAGCGCAAGGATATCCTGGCAAAGAACGCGGAAATGGCCCAAAACGGCATTCGCGTTCTGGGCGTGGCCGCGCGCATTTTCGGCAACGATATCCAGGACCGCAACTATGAACATGACCTGGTCTACCTGGGCATGACCGGCATGATCGATCCGGTGCGCCCCGAGGCGCGCGACGCAGTGCTCGAATGCAAGCAAGCCGGCATCCATCCGGTCATGATCACCGGCGATCATCCGCTGACCGCCATGGCCATCGCCCGCGACCTGGGCCTTGCCGAAACAGGCGACAAAGCCGTCACTGGCGCCCAACTGTCCGCCATGAGCGTCCAGGACCTGGAAAAGGATGTGTTCGCCACATCGGTCTACGCGCGCGTCTCCCCCGAACACAAAATGAAGATCATCGATGCTCTGCAGGTCAAGGGCCAGATCGTGGCCATGACCGGTGACGGCGTCAACGACGCACCCGCGCTCAAATCGGCGGATATCGGCGTGGCCATGGGCATTACCGGCACGGATGTGTCAAAGGAAGCCTCGGACATGATCCTGGTGGACGACAATTTCGCCACCATCGTCAACGCGGTCAAGGAAGGACGTAAAATCTACGACAATATCCGCAAGTTTCTGAAATACATCCTGGCCGGCAACCTGGGCGAAATCCTGGTCATGCTGTTCGGCCCGTTGATGGGCCTGCCGATCCCGCTGCTACCGATCCAGATCTTGTGGATCAACCTGGTCACCGATGGCCTGCCCGCCATTGCGCTCGGTTACGAACCAGCGGAACCGGATATCATGAAACGCCCCCCCTACCCTCCTAACGAGAACATTTTTGCCCGGGGCGTCGGCATCCAAATCGGCTGGATCGGCACGCTGACCGCCGTGATCTGTCTGGTTATCGGTCTATCATACTTCCCTGCCGCGGAAACAGGCCATGCAGGTTCAGCCGCGGCTGGCATACATACCCAAAGCCAGACGCCCATGCCATGGCAAACCATGATCTTCACCACCCTGACCTTCTGCCAGATGGGTTTTGCGCTGGCCGTCCGCTCCAACAAACGCTCGATCTTCACCAGCAATCCGATGACCAATATCAAGCTTTTCGTTGCCGTGAGCATCACCATGCTGCTGCAACTGGTCCTGCTCTACTGGGAACCGGCCCGGGCCGTGTTCAAGACCGTGGCGCTGAGCGCCGGTCAACTGGGCGTCTGTCTGCTGGGCACCATCCTGGTAATCCTCGCCGTGGAAGCAGACAAGCTGCGTTCTCGTAACGCTTGTGCATAAAGAAACAGCCGGCATCTGGTCACAAGTTCATGAATGGAGTTGTTCATGCAAGTGTTTTTCTTGGGTGGCGCCAGTGAGGTTGGCGCCACCTGTACATTGGTTGAAATTGCAGGCAAACGTATATTGATCGATTGCGGCATGCGGATGAAAGGCGACTCGTTGCCCGATCTGCAAACCGTGCAGACACATGGCGGCATAGATGCGATCGTTGTGACCCATGCACATATGGATCACACCGGGAATCTGCCTGTAATCAACACGGCCTATCCGTTGGCGCCGGTCTACATGACCCACCCGACCCAGGCTTTAGTCCGCGTATTGCTCTACGATAGCTTGAAAATAATGGAGCACGAGGACGAGATTCCTTTATTTGACGAGAAACAGGTCGAAAATCTATTGGCTCATATCGTTTCTTGCGGGTTCCATGAATCGATATCTATATTTGAAGACAGCGATATACGCCTTTGTTTTTATCCAGCTGGACATATCCTGGGGGCGGCTTGTGTATGGCTTGAATCCTCGAACGGCTCCCTATTCTGTACCGGTGATGTTTCAGTCGGCGCCCAATGTTCCATTGAAGGATTGTCGTTTCCTAAGAATCTGCGCCCCGATGCGTGCATCATCGAATCGACATACGGCAATCGTTTGCATGCCAATAGAAAGATCGAATGCGAACGATTGGTCGCGATGGTCGAGAACGTTTTCAAACGCGGCGGCAAAGTCTTGATTCCTGCATTCGCAATCGGTCGCGCGCAAGAAGTGCTGCTTATATTGCGCGGCGCCATAGGCGCCAAACAACTCTCAGCGTACCCCATATACGTTGATGGCATGGTGCGATCAGTATGTAATATTTACAAAAGTTTTCCCAGCTATCTGCGCCAATCGTTGGCCAAACGAATTTGGAACGGGGAACCTGTTTTTCATGGGAACGGGGTTGAGAACATCCGTGACCAAAACCAGCGCGAAGACATAATGGCCTGTTCGGATCCATGTTGCGTCGTGGCCAGTTCAGGTATGTTGAGTGGCGGAGCATCCGCATGGTACGCGGAAATGTTAGCCGGCGATCCTTTGGCCTGCATTGCCATCACCGGATATCAGGACGAAGAATCGCCGGGACGTCAGTTACAGGAATTGTTCAGCAAAGAAAAGGATGAAGACCGCAAGTGGAACATCAATGGCAAAGAAATACCGATCCGTTGTGAAACAGCAACCTATAGCCTCTCCGCTCATGCGGATCGCACCGAACTGCAGGGCATTTTGATGCACCTGAAACCCAAACGCGTCTTTCTGGTTCATGGCGATAACAAGGCTCTGGCGAATATGCATCGTACAATGAGTCGCGATTACATGGGCCGCACGGCAATTCCCGTCAACGGTCAAAGCTATGCCTTGAGTTATCGTTCACGCGATCTGTATACCTTGCGCCCGTTGCCGTCCTCTTTGAATCAATCGGGATGTCCGGATCAAGCAGGATTGAAAATGTTGCACGATCATCTGTGCGCTGAAAAATTCAACGGTCCCTGGTCCGTTATGGAGCTGTTGTTGATTTGGGGCGTGCCGGAAAAAAACTGTGACGAGATCAGAGATATGACGCTGGATCGACTCAATCTCTCGCCCTGGTTTGCATGTGACGCACGCAAGTTATACTTGTTCCATCTGAGTTCGCCGACAACGTCCTCGTCATCGCCAGATAACGACAACAGCAAGCGTATGGAATTCAATGCGATGTGCGCAAAGGCCCAAGAAATGTTTCCCGAAGAAACCGGAAGGTACAAAACCAGCGTTCATGTTGAAGAGGGGTCCGTATGCTTGAATTTCCATTTTCCAGCCGTAGCGCGTGAGCGTTATGCCGAACAATTGGCGGATTTCGAACATACCACGGGTTGGCGCGTTGAACTCAATCAACACCCCAATACATCACATTTCGAACCATTGCTGCGTGCTTTACTCGGAGAACGCGCTCGCGATTTACAACAGGTTGCCTGGTTTTTGGACCGCAACCTTGTGTGCGTCCGCATGGCGGAATCCTATCCTGGCCTGCTCAAAGTTTGCGAACAGTTTCGGCGTGAAACGGGGTTGGATCTCGATATAAAATCCCCCCAGAAATATTTTTCGACAAGGGAGCAAAAAGAACCGCAAAATTGTACGCAACCCGGAGCACCGCCGGCGCCCCAAGATCCATGCATGCATCAGCATGAAGCGATGGAGCTTATCCGTAAGACATTTGATGAAAAACCCGTTCGGATTTTCAAAATATCGTTGAAAAGCGATGCTCTCGGCAAATACATTCAAGTGCAATTTCTGACGCCGGCATTAGGAGAACGGCATTCCGATCTGCTGCAAAACCTGCGTGAGGCGACCGGGTGGCGCATCTCCTGGTCCAGAAAACCTCGTCAAGCCGAATTGATTGGCTTGGCGCGCGAGTGTCTCAACCAGCGAAAGCTTGCCATCAAACGCAATCCCAGTATTCTGCCCAATATGAGCGTCCGCGTCATTGCGCCCGTGCCCGTGGAACCGGAAATGAAAACAGAGATCTCACGGGATTTCGAAAAACAAACCGGCGTGCCGTTGCTTGTTGAGCAGTAGAGCAGAACTCAACTTTATCCAGGGAATAATCCAAAACAACGCCGAGTTTTGTCAAGTGTCACTTGCTTTTCAGCGCCAAGCGCGTGCGGTCGACCAAAAACCTGTGCAGGTGTATGCTGACAAAGCAGATGCCGATCAGGATCATGACCGCAGCCGGCATTTCGTTGCGGAAGATCATGCCGGTCGCCACCAGGAGCAGGCCAAAAACCCAGAGAAACTTGATCACCACATACAGCGCGCAGCCGGCCAGCAATAAACCGCAATAGGGTAAAAACGCCAGTTTATAGGCTTCCAGTTTGACCATCCCGGTTTCGTGGCTTTGCAGTGCTACTGCCAGGGCCAGCAACGGCGTCAGAAAAAGCACGAACACAAACGCCTGCAGCGAATGGTGTTCCAGTTTGCGGATGGAGAGGCTCACGCCGATCGCGGTGATCAGGCTGCAGGCAAGCGCTATGCTCAGGCGTACCTGAAACTGGTTCATGGACGTCCATTGACGAATATATGGATAGGCTTGCACCGCGTACCACCCCGCGGCCAACGCTACCAGCAATCCCAGCGCTGGCGTCAACACCTTGCCAGCGATCGGGTTGGCAGCCACGACCGTGGCCTTGCGCTTTGTAGCGCCAACGCTCGATGGTTTGGCGGCACGACTTTTTCTAGTACCGGCTCGGGCTTTCTGGGTCGTTTTGCCACTCTTGCGCGCGTTGCGCGTCTTCTTGGTCGCGGGCTTGCTTTTTGCATTGCCCTCCTCAGCCCTGGACCGATGGAACCAGGGAATGATGGCCGCCAGAATAGCGACCAGCCCAGCGCACAGTTCAATGATGTTGCTCAGGCTGTCGACGATGCTGAAAATGAATTTGCCCACGCCCGACCCTCTATCCTTCAGTCGAATTCGACAAAATTAGACTCACGCAGGCTGAAATAGCCGGCATGATCGCAGCCGGGCAAGCCGATGACAATGTGGTCAAGTACCGGAATACCCAGGACCTTGCCGGCCTCGATCATGGCCCGAGTGACGCGAAGGTCATCCGCCGAAGGATTCGGGTCGCCCGATGGATGGTTGTGCGCCATGATAATACATGCACTGTTGACCAAAATAGCTTCGCGAAAGACTTCACGCGCATGCACCAGGCTGCTGGTCAGGGTGCCCCGCGTTATCTGGCGCGGGTCCCGGCGCAACCGGTTGCGCACATCGAGCGGCAGTATCCAAAAAACCTCCTCTTTCAGCGAACGCGCGCGATCGCCCAACAGCGCAACCACATGCTCGGGCCCCTTGATCACGGGGCGCTCATCCAGTTTTTCGCGCGAAAGGCGGCGGCCCAGTTCCAGCGCAGCTTTGAGCACCTGCGCCTTGACTTTGCCCATACCCTTGACGCTAGCCAGTTCCTCGACGCTCAAGTTGGCCAGGCTGGTCAGCGAGCGATGCTGATTCAACAGATTGCGCGCCAGGTCCACCACGCTGACGCCGCGCGTACCGCTGCGCAGGATCAGGGCCAGCAAAATATCGTCGGTTACGCTGTCATGGCCCAGTTGATCCACGATTTCGCGCGGTTGCTGACGCAAAGGCAAATCCTGTACACGGCAGGCCTGGGGAGCTTCATAGACAGTGCCGGAAGTCATCAGCTTTCGCACGATTCCAGGATAAACGGCCGGCAGGCGCCCATCATCCGTGCCGGTATGCCGGCCCGAATCGCCACATACGCGCCATTGTACTTTTCGTCGAGAATATTGGCGCCACTATGCAACTGGGCAATGATCTTGCCTTCGGCCAGCGGGATGCGCAACGACACGATCTGATTGCGGAAGCGCAGGCAATCGGCGACCGTATGGCAGAAATCGTCGATCCCCTCGCCGGTCGCCGCGGAAACCGCTACGCTGCGGTCAAAGCGACGGGCCAGACGACTGACCTGACCGGCGGCTTCGGGCCGATCAATCTTGTTCAACACAGTCAACACAGGCTTTTCCTGGGCATGCAGTTCCTGAAGCACGCCCAGCACAGCCTCGACCTGGGCATCGGCCTGGGGATGCGACACGTCGACCACATGCACCAGCAGGTCGGCTTCGCTGACCTCCTCGAGCGTGGCCTTAAACGCTTCGACCAAGCCGTGGGGCAGTTTGCGGATGAACCCCACTGTATCGGTCAACAGCACGGACTGGTTGTTGGGCAGTTCGAGCTGGCGCGTGGTGGGATCCAGGGTTGCGAAAAGCTTGTCGTAGGCCAGTACGTCGGAAAGGGTCAACCGGTTGAGCAGCGTGGATTTACCCGCATTGGTATAACCGACCAG
>CAZOLK010000049.1:0-29577 GCA_964580325.1 uncultured Verrucomicrobiota bacterium
GCCGCATCTTGGCCAGGGCGCGCCGTCGGCGCGGCGCGGAGATGAACAGGGTTGCCGGATCTTTGCGCCGGTGCAGCGCTTTCAGTATGTCCTCCACGTCCGATTGCGGAACCAGCGTACGCTTGCGCAGCCAGTTGGCCAGCAAACCGTAGCGCGGTGCGGCGAACAGCCCGGCCAGGAATATGACAAAGCCCATGAACATGATGGAGCCGCCGCCCGATGCATTGACCCACTCGGCAAAGTACAAGCCGACCACGACCGACAGCACGCCGATGATTGCGGCCAGGATCATCATCACCGGCAGCCGGTCCGTAAACAGGTAGGCCAGGGCCGCGGGCGTGATCAGCAGGCCCACGATCATGATCACGCCGACCATCGAGATGCCGGCCACGCAGACCAGCGCGATCATGGCGGTCAGCGCGATATGGATGAATTTGACCGGGAATCCCAGCGCCGCGGCCATGATGGGATCGAAGCTGACCAGGGTGAAGTGTCGGTAGAACACAACGATTGCGCCGAGCACGCAGGCGCCGACCACCGCGCTCAACCACATGTCGGCCCAGGAGATGCCAAAGATGTCGCCCTGGAAAAAATGGTTCAAGTCGATATTGATGTACTGTTGGAAGCGGGTCAGAATGACCACGCCGGCCGCGAACAGGCCGGTGTACATGATGCCGATCGCCGAATCGTCGGAGATGCGGTTGATGTTGGAAAGGTAGCTGATGCCCAGCGAAGTGGCAATGGCCGCGATCAACGCGCCCAGCAGCAGGCCGCCGGCCGTGAATCCGGCGGGCAGCAGCGCGTTCATTACCAGGTAGCCTACGCCCACGCCAGGCAGCAGGGCATGGCTCATGGCGTCGCCGATGAACGCCATTTTGCGCAGGATGATATAGCAACCGAGCACACCACAGGTCACGGCCACGATGCTGCCGCCAATGACGCCTTTGACAAAGTAGGCGTGCTGCCAGGGTTCGAGCAACCAGGTAATTATACTTTCCATGTCGTATCCTTGTGTCCGGTTAAGCCCCGGCCTGTTCGTCGGCGTGCCAACTGAATCGGCGTAGCGCACCGCCGTAGACCTCGGCCAGCAGGTTGGGTTGGAGCACCTCCCGGGGTGTGCCGTAAGCGTAAAGACGCTTGTTGAGAATGATCAGGCGGTCGAAAAACTCGGCCGCGGTTTCCAGGTCGTGATGTACGACCATAACGGTTTTGTTCTGGGCCTTGGATTCGCTCAGCAACTGGACAATGGCCCGTTCCGTGGCTGCGTCCACGCCGGCGAAAGGCTCGTCCAGCAGCAGGATGTCGGCCTGCTGGGTCAGGGCCCGGGCCATGAACACGCGCTGTTGTTGGCCGCCGCTCAACTGGCCGATCTGCCTGCCGGCAAATGCTTCCATGCGCACATCGCGCAGCGCGCCTTCGGCCAGGGCGATGTCTTGTTTGTCGAGGCCGCGGTACCAGGGCACATGCCCGTAACGGCCCATGAGCACCACGTCCCGCACCGTGACCGGAAAATTCCAGTCGATCTGGCCGCGTTGGGGCACGTAGGCGATCCGGTCGCGCATCCGGCGCAGGTTCTGGCCCAGGATACGCACTGTGCCGAAATCGCGATCCACGAAACCCATGATCGATTTGATCAGGGTCGATTTACCCGCGCCGTTGGGACCCAGGATGCCGATGACCACGCCGTGCGGGACCTTGATCGAGACGTCGATCAACACCGGTTTGGCTGCGTAGGACACGGTCAGGTTTTTGACCACAATGGCCGGTTCGTGCGATACGGCAGGCGTATCGTTGCTTGCTTCGTCATTCATCAGCATGCTCCTCGCGTTGACCCAGGCCGCGATCCAGGCTCCGGTAGCGCGGTTTCAGCGGCAGGATCACGCTGGCGGACAGGGGCGCACCTTGGCCCGGCGACCATACCGTGCGGTCCGCGCACAGGACCTGGTCCTGGAAAAGTTGGATGCGCAGCGGGCAGGGATTTTTCGCGGCGTCGGGTTGGGGGGTCGCGCTGACATGCAGTTCCGTCTGCTCGCCGCGAAAGGTCAGGCCGGTAACCGAAAGCATGGCGCCGCGCCGCAGGTCGTCACGGGTCGCATACAGCGTTTCGCCCTCATGGCTGAGCGTCAAACGTGGCGCCTCGGCGCCCTGGTTCAGTTGCACGGCAAATGGATCCTTGCCTGCCGCGAACCCGGCGGTCAGCACGATGGTGTAGGTTGTCGCCTGGGTCGAATGCGCTTCGGCCGTATGGCTTTGCTCATCCACGTCGCGGGCCAGGCTGACCTGCACGTGCCGCGTCAGCGACCACTGGCACAGGGCCACGCTGCCGAGCATGGCAGCGCCGATGCAAAGGGCGGCAACGAAACGGATCATCGCTCTTTCAACGCCTCGACAATGGTCAATGTATTTTCACGCATCATACCCAGGTAGGTCTCGCCGGCGGATCCGGCTTCACCCATGGCATCGGAATAGAGTTCGCCGCCGATGCGCACGCCGGCTTCCTCGGCGATCTGTTCGATCATCCGCGGGTTGACCGAAGTCTCGACAAAGATGGCAGGCACCTTGAAATCGCGAATGGACGAGCCCACCAGCTTGCGCCGCGCCGGCGTCATGCCGCCGCCGATCTCGGAGCCGGTGGACCAGCCGACCGGGCTGCGCACCTTGAACTTGAATGCCGCGGCATAATAATTGAATGCGTCGTGGCTGGTCACCAGCACGCGGCGTTCGGCGGGAATGCCGCTGACCTGTTTTTCGATCCAGGCGTGCAGCACTTGCAGTTGACGCAGGTATAGATCCGTACGCGCAATGTAGCTCGCGTCATGGTCCGGATCCATACGGACCACCGCATTGAGAATATTGTTGACGTAAATGACCGCGTTTTGCGGGGTGAACCAGGCGTGCGGGTCTTTGACCATGGCGCCTTCGTATTCCAGTTCCAGTGGCGCGATTCCTTCGGTGCAGGTGATCAGTGGTTTGTTGCCGTTGTCGCGGGCCAGGGTTTCCATCCAGTTTTTACCTTCCAGGTGCAGGCCGTTTTGCAGGCACAGGTCCGCGGATTCGACCAGGCGGCTGTCGCCGGGAACAGGCTGGTATACGTGGGGGTTGACGCCTGGCCCCAGAATACAAACCACTTTCCAGCGATCGCCAACGACCTGACGGGCAAAATCCGCGATCTGGGTGGTGGAACAGACCATTGTTTTTCTGGCCGTGGCCGGGTCTTCGACCGCGGCGCCGTGAATGCCGGCGCAAACAGCCATCATTATGCCGGTGGCCATCCCGATTTGTTTCATGCGCTTACTCCCATATTGCTTTTTTTCGATGATCCGTTTATAGTAAGAGTGATATTAGCTTATTCAGTCGACGTTGACAAGGAAAAGCTTATTAACAAAAGGTTATAAGCCCATGAGCAAAAAAGCAGAACGTGTTCCTTATATATGCAACAGGCGTGCCTTCTTGGGGCTCTCGACCGCGGCGGCCGCCGGTTCGTTGTTGAGCGGGTGCGCCACCAACCCGGTGACCGGACAGACCGAGCTGATGCTGATGTCGGAATCGGACGAGATCCAGATTGACCGGCAAAACGCACCGTACCAGTTTTCCGCCGATTATGGCATAACCCACGATGCCCAACTCAACGGCTACATCAACTCCATTGGTCAGCACATGGCCGCCATGTCGCACCGACCGCAAATGCCCTATTCGTTCCAGGCCGTCAACGCGCCTTACATCAATGCCTATGCTTTCCCTGGCGGCAGCATTGCAGTTACACGCGGCATCCTGACGACCATGGAAAACGAGGCTGAACTGGCTGCCGTGCTGGGCCATGAACTGGGACACGTCAACGCACGGCACACAGCCCAGCAGATGTCGCAGAAGGTGCTGATGGCCGGCTTGGTCGCCGGCGCCACAGCTGTAGCTGCGGATCAGAACGAGGACTATGCGCCCATGGCCTCGGCTCTGGGCGGTATCGGCGCTGGCCTGTTGCTGGCCAGGTATAGCCGCAACGACGAACGTCAGGCCGACGAACTGGGCTTGCGCTACATGTCCCAGGCCGGACACAATCCCCGGGGCATGGCCGGCATGATGGACAAGCTGCGCCAGATGGAGCAGCATCAGCCCGGCGCCCTGGAGCAGATGTTCGCCACCCATCCGATGAGCGAAGAGCGCTACCAGAAGGCCCTGGCCCAAGTCAACACGGAATACGCGCCGTTTGCCAACCGCCCGTTGAATCGCGACCGCTATATGGACCAGACCGCCAATGTGCGCCGCATAGCCGGCGCGCTCAAAAGTATGCAGCAGGGCAACAACGCCATGCGCCAGGAAAACAGCAACCAGGCTTTCCAGGCCTATCGCCAGGCGCTGCGCCAGGCACCGAGCGACTATGCGGCACTCATGCTGATGGCCCAGTGCCAGGTCGCCATGGACAAGCCGCTCGAGGCACAACGCTACCTTATGCAGGCCAAGTCCGTTAATCCCCACGAAGCGGGCGCTTATCACCTGGACGGCTTTATCAATCTGCGCTACAACAACTTTGACTTGGCGCACCAGAATTTCTCGCGCTGCAAGCAACTGTTGCCTGGTAACCCGGCCACCACCTTTCTCAATGGCATGGCCCTGGAAGGAATGGGCAACCGTCAGGCTGCGGCTAAGGAATATGTGGCCTTTCTCCAGGTCGAGAAAGAAGGCGATTTCGCGCTGCATGCCTACAATCGACTGGTCGAGTGGGGCTATATCAATCCGTATCAATAATGCGGATCTCAGAATGCGGATTTCGGATTTAGCAGTTAGAAAGGAACCTGGCTTATGCAAACTGAACTCATTGTCGCCTTGGACGTGCCGTCGTTGGAAGAAATGACTGCGTTGATTGACCGGTTGCCCGACGCTGTCTCCTGGTATAAAGTCGGCCTGGAGCTTTTCTGCGCCCATGGCGCGCGGGCATTGGAACCGTTGCGCGAGCGCGGCAAAAACAGCTTCCTGGACTTGAAACTGCACGACATTCCGCGGACCGTGGCAGCAGCGGTGCGTTCGCTCAACAGCCTCGGCGTGCGCATGCTGACCATCCACGCGTCAGGCGGCCGGGCCATGATCCGGGCTGCCGCGGACGCGGCGTGCGAGGCTGGCGAGCAGCGGCCGCGCATTTTGGCTGTCAGCGTGCTGACCAGCTTGGGTCAGGCGGATATGACCGATCTGGGCCTGAACGCCACGCCGGCCGAGCAGGTGCGGCTCCTGGCTGATCTAGCCCTGGACGCCGGGGCTGACGGCCTGGTCTGTTCTGTACACGAGGCCGGGGAGTTGCGCCGCGCATTTGGTCCTGAACCACTGCTGGTCACGCCGGGCATCCGCCTGGCTGCGGACGCGGGCCATGACCAGAAGCGGGTGGCCACACCGGCTGATGCCGTTACGATGGGCGCCAGCCACATGGTGGTCGGTCGCTCCATCGTCAAGGCGCAGGACCCGGCCCAGGCTGCGCAGGCCATCCTGCAAAACGCACGCAACGCCGTATCATAAGAAAGCGAGGATTATGCACCTGCTCAGCGCCATGTTCCGCAAGGAAATGATCGGCCTTGCCCGTCGGCGGCGCTACTTTGTGTTGCGTGCGGTCATGCTGGGCGTCATGCTGCTGGTTGTATACATGCTCTATTCGGAGTATGGCATATATCTCAGGTTGAATTATGCCGACCTGGGGCATGACCTCTTTTTGGGGATGGTCCATGCCCAGATCTGGTTGGTGATGCTGCTGACGCCAGCCCTGATCGCGCCGGTGATCGCGACTGAAAAAGAACGCGATACGCTGGGGCTGCTGATGATGACCAACCTGGGGCCGTTCCGCCTGGTGCGCGACAAGGTGCTCTCGCGGTTGGCCCTGACCGCGCTCTACCTGCTGGCCGGCATTCCGCTGATGCTGGCCCTGCTCGTGCTGGGCGGCATAACGCCGGCCATGATCTTGCGCGCCTACATGGTCATCTTCGGCGTGTTCATGCTGGCTGCCGGCACCGGACTGGCGGCCTCGGCCCAGGCCAATTCATTCCATGCCGCGCTGATGCAGGCCTATCTTCGTCTGATGTTGTTTGTCTTGGGCGTGTTAGTGCTGTTTCGTGTGCTGTTTCGTAACTTGAATTATACTGATATCGTAGAAGTAATGGCCATGTCAATGTTTCCTTTTGTCATGCTCAATGATATCGAATTCGTTCATGCCGGCGTTTTTCTTTGCTGGACCGGCCTGTGGCTGCTCGGCACGCTGATCTATTGTGCCCACGCTTTGTTCCGCATCCTGGAGCGTGGCCGGCAGCGCCCGTTGCAGCATCTGTTCGCGCGTCTGAACCGCTGGTATGCCTCCATCAATTACTTGGGCATCATCATCATGCGCGAACACGCGCCGCTCGGTCGCAACCCGCTTGCCTGGTGGGAGACGCGACGTCGCTTTTTCTGCAGCGGCATCTTTCTGATCCGCGCCTGCGCAGCCATGATCTGCCTGCTGCTCACAGGCTTCATCCTGATGCTTTACATGGACATGGATGATCTGGAAGGTCTGGTCTTCTGTTATTACCTGTTGCCTTTCGGCCTGGTCTGGCTTTCTTCGAGTCTGGCCTTTAACGCGGACCGCAAGAACCATCGTCTCGATCTGTTACTGTCCACGCCAGTCACGGGCGGTTGCGTGATAAATGCCAAAATCGTGGGCGTGCTGAAGCCCTGCCTACCGTTGTTCCTGGTCATGATCCTTATGCTCCTCGTCATCTGCCGGGTACAAATGCTCCTGATCCACGTTCACTATGCCTGCCATCTGATCCTGATCCTGTTGCTGGGGCTGGGTGCCGGCCTGCGCCGGCGCAACCCGGGTTGGGCCTTGCTCGATTCGCTTGCCATCGTGGCCTGCTGGTCATGCAGCCTGTCCATACCCATATGGCTGTTCGATCTCAACCTTGATCACTGGGGCATCCTGGTTGCGATGATCCCTTATTCTTCGGCTTTTGCCGTTGTCCAGGGGGGGGACGGGTTCAATCATCAGATGATGCAAGATGTCACCTATGCGCTGCCCTTGCTGTTGCTGGCCATTACGCTGCTCTATGCCCAACTTGTATCGTGTTTCGATGCCATTACGGGGCGCGTATGAACCTGGTCGGCTCCATGTTCCGCAAGGAGACGAACGGCCGGGCGCGCTGGAAGCGTTATTATATTACCTGCTGCGTGCGTTTATCCTTGGCGTGCTTTTACTGGCGGCAGCCCTGTATAGCTAGGCTTTCTTGCCCGAATTCATCGCGTTCCAGCATTACGCGGATGTCGATCATGGCCTGTTCGTGGCTTTGACCACTACCCAGATTTGGATGTTGCCGGTCCTGACCGCGCCGCTGATTGCATCGGAAAAAGAACGCGATACCTTTTTGGCTTGCTGATGATGACCAACCTGGGCGCGCTCCGTATTCCGACAAGCTGCTCTCGCGCTTAGGCAAGCTTATTTACTGCGCTGCTCCGCTCCAGGCAGCGGGACATCTGGTTCCAGCCGGATCGCACAGGTCCACGCTGTCCACACGAGCGGGGTGCAGAGGGGGGGGAGGGAGCCAATATCCAACACCAAATATCCAATGACCAAGGGGAGTCAACACCCGCCCTTTGCCACTACCTGGTTATTTGCCTCAACAAAAGGGGTTGATTAAATACATTTTTATGGTTACCTTATTACTTAAAAGCAAGCGAAGAATTATTGAGTTGACTTTTTTTTCGGTTTTTGACTGGAATATGTGGATTTTGTGACTGAAAAAAGTATGTTTTTGCTCGAATACGGGACAGGCCATCACATGATGGGGCATTGACGGTCGATGATTTGATGACTATGATGAAAATATGAAAACAAATAAAACGACACTTGGTATGGATGAAGCCCGGCAGTTGGAAGCGGAAGCTAAATCGATCACTTCGCAGATTCCCCTGGTCAACGTTGTGGATGAGAGTGTGTCGCAGGAGAGCGCGGCGTGCGTCGATGTTTCCTACCCTTCGTGCAGTCCGTTTCGCAGCCGTCTTGGCGTCAAGGATATGGTTATCGGCCGTAACGAGAGTTGCGAAATCTGTTTGCCGATCACCAGCGTATCACGTCATCATGCCCGTATATTGCTTGTTGACGAGGAGTATGTGGTTGAAGACCTGGGCAGCACCAACGGAACCTATGTCAACGGCATTAAAGTCAGTCGATGCATCTTGCGCAATAATGACCTGGTACGCGTTGGCAAAGCCAAGTTGCTCTTCACCCAGCAACGCACAGTCAGAGCTTCATGAGTAACGAAATCAATACCTTTTATATCAGCTTCTGGGGAACGCGGGGATCCATCCCGACGCCCGGAAACCGCACCGATAAATACGGGGGCAACACCTCGTGCATCACTGTGCGTTGCAAGGAAACCGAGGTTATATTCGATGCGGGAACCGGCCTGCGCAACCTGGGAATCGACCTTATCCGTAAGTTCAAGGAGTCGACCACGCAGATGCAGTTGCATCTTTTGCTCAGTCATACGCACTGGGATCATATCCAGGGGTTGCCCTTTTTCGCACCCGCCCACATGGATAAAACCAAGCTTATCATTTACGGTAGCCCCAAGAAAGAGAGTTTTCTCGAAGCCATCCTGCAGCGTCAGATGGATGTCAATTATTTCCCGGTCGAGATGAATGCTCTGGCTTCGGACATTTCGATCCGCGAATTTGAGGCGGAAGCAATTAAGATAAACGACCTTGAAATCACCTGGCAGGAACAGGTGCTGCATCCTGGCGGGTCTGTCCGCTACCGTATCGCGGCTGACGATAAAAAGATCGTCTATGCCACGGACCTTGAATTGAACAAGATTTTCAATGAAGCAGGTCAGCCGACCAATATGAATCTGGCCGCGGAATACCTGGCGTTCATTCAGGGCGCCGACCTGTTGATCGCTGACGGGCAGTATACGGAGGAGGAATACCCCACCAAGGTGGGCTGGGGCCATACCACGATGGCGCTGCTGGGCAAGATCGCGCACCAGACCAATGTCAAGCAACTGGCCGTGTTCCACCACGATCCGCTCCATTCGGACATGATGCTGGATAAGCTCTGGCCCACGCTTTTTTCGCACTACACCCATGCGGATCCGCCCATGAAAGTATTCTGGGCGCGTGAAGGCATGACCGTTGTCGTTTAGGCGCACCGTTTATCCCGGGTCCAGCCTTTTCTGGAGATGACATCTAGCTCCCACACTTTGTCGTCGACACTTCGTGGTTGGGGCCAAATGTTTGTAGTCCAGGCTTTAGCCTGCCAGGATCGTGCTGGAAGCGTAACGCCATGGTGCGCTGCGTGTGATGCTGGTCGCCAATCAGACCGGCGAAGCCGCCGACAACCATGGGTACACGATTGAAGAAAACCCTCAACGTACCGATCGGTTCGGAGCGCTATTCGCTGGCCGCCGGCTTTGGCCAAAACGCTGATATGGCCAACCGTCAACTTTTTTTAGCAAAATTGATCTTGCAATACGGTCTGGGTGGATCCATAATTACCTCGTCGATAGGGAAAGAAACAGATTTTAGATTTTTGTATTTTTCATACCCTGCCCTGCTCGTGAATGGGTTGTGCATTCTCTAACCTGATACTTTACAGCAGGGAGCTCGAAAAGCTACGGCGACCGCAAGCCCCATCACCGGGGACTCGGAAACCGCTGGATAGAGCACCCACCTCGTTAGAGAGGTTTGGAGACGATAACCCCTACGGCATGGCGGGGTATCTTTTTGGGATCGCGCTCAAAATGAAGTTTTCCTGCGCGAATTCGTAGGGCCCGGATGGCCTGTATCCGGGCCTTTCGTTTTGATGAAACATGGACCTCTTCAAACAACAATCCGGCGAAACTTGGCAACCGGCAAACCAGCCGTTGGCTGCCCGTATGCGACCGCAAACCTTGGAACACGTTGTCGGCCAGGAGCATATCCTGGGTCCGGAAAAACTGTTGCAGCGTGCGATTCGCGCCGACCGGTTGGGCAATATCATCCTTTACGGCCCGCCCGGGTGCGGTAAAACATCGCTGGCCGAGGTCATCGCCAAAGTCACCCAACGCCATTTCGAACGGACCAGCGGTGTGCTGGCCAATGTTTCCGTGTTGCGCAACCTGTTGGACCAGGCGCGGTTCAGAAAACAGACCAACGGCAAGGAAACTATTCTGTTCATTGACGAAATCCACCGTTTCAACAAATCGCAGCAGGACGTCCTTTTACCTTACATCGAGGAAGGCGCGGCCACCATGATCGGCGCCACCACCCACAACCCTTTTTTCTTCATCAATTCCCCGCTCACGTCACGATCGCAGGTTTTTCAGCTCGAAGCGTTGAGTTCCGCAGCGATCACGGTTCTGCTTCGGCGCGCTGCCGTGGATGCGCGTGGTTTGGCTGAGTTGCGTGTCGATCTGGACGATGATGCAGTCGAACACCTGGCCCGGGTTTGCGAGGGGGATGCGCGTCGGGCCCTGAATGCGCTGGAGATCGGCGCGCTGACCACGCAGGCTGCCGAAGACGGGCGCATTCGTTTTACCCGGCGCGTTGCCGAAGAGTCGATCCAGAAAAAAGCCGTGATCTACGATCATGACGAGGATGGTCACTACGACACCATCTCGGCTTTTATCAAGAGCGTGCGCGGTTCCGATCCCAATGCGGCCGTGTATTGGTTGGCAAAAATGCTCTACGCCGGTGAAGATCCGCGTTTTATTGCGCGACGCCTGGTCATCCTGGCTTCGGAAGACATCGGCAACGCGGATCCGCGCGGTCTGACCATGGCTGTAGCCGCGATGCATGCCGTTGAATTCGTCGGCATGCCCGAAGCGCGAATCGTCCTGGCCCAAGCCACCACCTACCTGGCCACGGCCCCCAAAAGCAATGCCGCCTACCTGGCGGTTGACCAGGCCTTGACCGATGTGCGTGAAGGCCGCGTGCTGCCCGTGCCCAAAGCCTTGCGCGGCACAGGCTATCGCGGCGCCGAACAACTGGGCCATACCGGCTACAAATACGCCCACGATTACGAAGGCCATGTGGTTGACCAGGAATATGCGCCCACGAATAAAGTGTACTATCAGCCAACCGATCAGGGGTATGAAGATACGATCGCCAAGCGCCTCGAACATTGGCGCCGGTTGCGGGAAAAGCATGACGATTGGCGCTCGACGGGTAAAATTTGAACAGCCTTTTAGCCGTTCATGTCCAACACGTCATGGATAATACGCCCCAAAAAGACAAGGCCGCCTTGCGACGCCGGATCAGCCGGTATCGCAAGGCGCTGAACCCCAATGTGATCAGCGCCGCGGGCGATCAGATTCGGCAGCATTTGCTGGCCTGGTCTTTTTGGGACGCTATACACACCGCGGGATGCTATTTGGCACTGGATCGGGAAGTGCCTACGCGTAAGATTATCTTGACCCTCCAGCAGCGAGGCGTCAAAGTTTATGTTCCGGCTTGGGATCCGGCACGCAAGGCTTACCGGTTTGCCGCTCTTGTCGAGCAGGAACCGTGCGTTCCCGGGCCACATCGCGTGCCGCAGCCGCGTAAACCACGATGGCTGGAAACCGATTCGCTCGATATTATTCTCGTGCCTGGCGTTGCTTTTGATCCAAAAGGCAGGCGGTTGGGTTTTGGTCAGGGACATTATGACCGCCTGCTGGGCTGTCTGAAAGGTGTTAGAATCGCTTTATGCTTTGCGGGGCAAATTGTTACGAATATAACGGAAGAACCCCATGACCAGCGTATGGATTATCTTGTCAGTGAACAGGGCTTGAAAAAAACGAATGATAAGAGTATTCAGTAATTAGAAGCAATATAGGTATTCTACATTTTAAGGCATGCCGACTAATTCCGGCTGGAGAAAACTATGACAACGGAAATTGTATGGTGGGTTCCGACAGTACTCACGTTGCTTGGTGTGTTCATCGGTGTATGGGCGCACGCCAAGCTGCTGGAGGTGCAGGGAGAATCCGCGCAAAACAACGCCAGGTCGATCATTTTCAACGCTGAACGTGAGGCCGAAGCCATTTTGCGCGAATCCAAGCTGCAGGCGCGCGACGAGGTGCTCAAATCGCGTGAACAGTTCGAAGCGGACTGCAATGATCGACGCCAGGAACTGCGTTCTCTGGAGGAACGTCTCGGACAGCGTGAAATCAACCTGGATCGCCGTCTGAGCATGCTGGAAAACAAAGAAAACGGTCTGGAAAAAAAATACGCGGATCTGGAAGAGGACAAACAGGCGCTCGAAAATCGACGCCAGGACTTGGATCAGGCTATTCAGCAGCAGTTTGACAAGATCCAGGAGGTTTCCGGCATGTCCGAAAAAGAGGCCAAGGAATTGCTCATGAAAGAGCTGGAAATCGCCTTGCGTCAGGAAGCCGATACCCTGATCGGTCATATCCAGGCGGAAGCCAGAGAAACCGCGGAAAAGAAATCGCGCGAAATCGTGACCCTGGCCATTGAACGTTACGCCGCTGACCAGGTCAATGAAGTGACGACTTGTACGGTTTCGCTGCCCGGCGATGAAATGAAAGGCCGCATTATTGGCCGTGAGGGCCGCAACATACGCGCCCTGGAAGCGGAAACCGGCTGCAACCTGTTGATCGACGAAACCCCCGAAGTGGTGGTGATTTCCAGTTTCGATCCCATTCGACGCGAAATAGCCTGCGCCACCCTGGAACGGTTGATTTCGGACGGGCGCATACACCCGGCGCGTATCGAGGAAGTTGTGCAGAAAGTTAAAGAGGATCTGGACGAGTCCATCAGGCTGACCGGTGAAGAGGCCATTTACGAACTGGGTTTGCGCAGCGTTGACCCGGAACTGGTGCGCACCCTGGGCCGGCTCAAATTTCGGCACAGCTATTCACAGAATGTCTTGCAGCATTCACTCGAAATGGCGCATATCATGGGCATGATGGCCGCCGAGCTGGGTCTCGATCCGTCCATCGCGAAGCGCATCGGCCTGTTCCATGACATCGGCAAAGCCCTCGATCATACGGTGGAGGGCAATCATGCCCTGATTGGCGCTGATCAGCTCAAGAAGCATGGCGAGCAGGCGATTATCTACAACGCTGTGGCTGCCCATCACGACGATGTCGAGTGCGTCAACCTTTACGCCACCCTCGCCAAGGCCGCTGACGCCATCACCGCGGCCCGGCCCGGCGCCCGTTCCGAAACAACGGACATCTACCTCAAGCGGCTGAAAAGCCTCGAGGAAATCGCCAATTCGTTTGAGGGCGTCGAAAAAAGCTATGCCATCCAGGCTGGTCGCGAGCTGCGTGTCATCGTGGATCCGGACAAGACCGACGACACGCAGTCCATCATACTAGCGCGCAACATCTGCAAAACCATCGAGGATAAGCTCCAATATCCGGGCCAGATCAAGGTCACGGTTGTCCGCGAGACGCGTTGCGTGGAATATGCGCGGTAGAGCGAGGCACCTTACTAGGCGCTCTCAACAGAGACCAGTCGGCTGCGACGATTTGACTTTAAACAGAAGGCGGAGCCGAGATGGCACGGCCCACAGGTTCGAGCGTATGTTGATCCGCTTTATGCGCCAGGCCTGTTCCGTTGTTGCGCAGTAGATGGCAGCCGGGAAAGGGCTGGCGTCCACATGTGGCGATTGCCGCTGAAGTCCAGGCCGAAACAGCGCTGCTTTACAACTGGCTTTGGTAGTGGTCCACGCACATCAGTTCGATGTCAACCAGGTTGTTGAAAGCATCGGTAAAGTCGTTGCGGCCAACCGTGAACAAGCCATGGCCATAGACAATGACGCCGCGGTTGCCCTTGATCGCGGGCGGCAGGGTATGGCACAGGCCGTGCGGACCTGTGCCTACTTCGCCCGGCACGATCGGCACGTCGTTTACGCGCCGTTTTTCTTTGCACTTGATATGACATTTCCCCTTGTTCTCGCAGTCCTTTTTTTCGCACAGCAGCGACTGCACCACGGCGAACTTGGGATGGCCGTGCAGGATAGCCAGGTTGTCGGTTTGGGTCAGGATATCGCGATGCGCCGTGAATTCGCTCGAAGCGGTCAGGCCGACGCAGGAGGATTTATCCAGCGGACAGGCATCGATGCAGCCGGCCAGTTCATCCATGGAACTTCCGGTCTGGCTGATGAAAATGATGTCGTCGAAGCGGTATGAGATATTGCCGAAAAAAGAGTCGACCATGTGGCAGTCCACTGTAGCCCGACCGGCCGCGATCAGAGCCTGGATCACATCTTCGCGCTTGGAGAATGGTCCCGCTGCCAGTGCGATCCGGTAACGGGCATCTTGCAGGTAGCCGCGATAGTGTTCCAGTGTCTGGCCGGCCAGCTCGTTGGCTTTTGGGGCCGTGCGTCCGGCGCGCACGTCAGCTATGTGATCGGCGAAAAACTTGACCGTGCAGGCGAAACAGACCGAGCTGAACGTGACAAACGCCTGCTCAGGACTGACCGTGCCGAACGAAACAATGCCGTGGTCCTTGACCACGATGATCTTGCGTCGTTTCAGCGCGGGGATGATGGTTTCGGCCGCGAACCGGTCGGTGACCGGAATGTCGTGCAGGAACGTGCGCGTTTCACTGTCCTCCGGCTGGATGCTTTCCGGGTAACGTTGGACCAGGCGCTGGATCATCGAAAAGTAAGGTTCAGCCGGTCGCGCTAACAAGATGCTGTTGATGTTCAGCCCTTGCAGCACTTGTTCGAGCACGGCGCAGTCCGGGTCGTTGCGGTTCCAGACATAGTCCATGTCCAGGCCGCAGATGAGCGGCACGCCGGTTTCGCAAAGACCCTGGGCAGCCAGCTTGGCAGCGTACTTGTTGACTAACTGTTCCATGACAGCTCCAATTCTTCGCATTTTGCCCGGGTTGGCATACCGTCTTCGTCCAGGCCGCGGATGGCGTAATAGTTGGACCGGGCAGCCAGGAATTCCTCGCGGTCGATAGGCTTGACTTCAATCCCGTCGCCGCTGGTGCCCGGTTCGTTGAAAAAGCGCGGCGGCAGGTCGTCGTCCTCGCTGCTGAATCCGTTCATGGCGTTCATGATGCGTTCGTTATAATAAATGCGTTCGCCGATCTTGAGCAGGTCCTGGGCCGAAGCCGGTTCGCCGGTCACTCCATGGTAGGCCTTGGAAAATTCCTCGAGCGAGGCTGCGAAAAAGACGAATTTGCAGGCTGTCAACGAGTCGATCATGGCGAACAGGTCCTCGCTGATCTTGATGATGCGCGCTTTGCCGCTGAAGGTGAAGCGGTCGGTGACCACGGGTTTGCGTAGGATTTCGTGGGCCACGGGGTAGGCGCGCAGATGACAGCCGCCGCGGGTGGAGACCGCGTAGGCCAGGGCCATACCGTAGACGCCGCGCGGGTCGTAGCCGGGCAACTCGCTCTTTTTGACGGACATGGAGCATTCGGGCCGGCCCATGCTTTCAGCATAGCGATAAGAGCCCAGCTTGAGCGCCGCGCCTTCGCCGCTGCCTTCGGCCATATCGTGCAACAGGCCCAGGATTTCGTCGGCGGTCAGCTTTTTATCGTGCAGTTCCTTGTAGCACCCGAGTACGCCGGCCGCGGAAATGGTGTCCATCCCAGCCTCGCCGCAGACGCGATTGGCCTCGATCAGCGTGTCCAGATCGTCGTTTTCGATCAGCGAGGTCAGCAAGGCCATGGTCTCGAATTCGGGCAGATCCCGTTTCTGCTGATCGTTGCGTTTGCACAGGATATGGCAGCCATGGCAGCCGGAACGCTTGTAGCCGCCGACATGCTCGCGGATGGACCAGGAATTCATCCGGTCAGCATGCTCGTACCAGGTGCGGCGAAAGTTGTCCGTGGGCATCATGCGCCTGTTTTGGATCAGGTCGTACAGCGCGCCGGTGCCAAAATGGCGGATGCCGAATTCGCCCATGAGCACGGGTGAGGCAGCGACCAGACGGAAGATCTGTTCGCGTGCGTTTTCCACCTCGACTTTGTCCCGGATCGTGGTTTTGCCGGTTCCCTCGACCGTGATGTATTTCAGGTTCTTGGCGCCCATGACTGCGCCCAGGCCGCCGCGTCCGGCAAAATAGCGCCGGTCGACCACGATGCAGGCGAAGAGCGTGCCGTTTTCGCCGGCCGGTCCGATTATCGCCATGGCACCCTTTCCGCTCAACGCATCGGCCGTGGCGGATGTGGATTGGCCGGCCAAAGCCTCGGCGTCGTGGAACATGACCGTTTTGTCATGGATGCCGATGCCGGTCAGGTTGGTGGCCCGTCCGGTAATCACGATGCCGTCCCAACCCGCACGCTTGATGTTCACGCCCAGCGAACCGCCGACCGATGTGTCACCGATCGTACCGGTCAGGGGCGAGCGCGACATAACGGTCATTCGACCGGATGTCGGCGAGGGCGTATCGACCAGTGGGCCGGTGCAAAAGATGAGTGGCATAGCGGCGTCGTCCCAGGCTCGGGTCACATGCGGCTTGAGATACGCACCGGCCAATCCCTTGCCACCGACGAACTTGGTATACACATCAGGCGATGGCCGTTCCTCATGGAACCGCCGTGTTGTCAAGTCAATATGAAGAACATTGCCAATCCAACCGTACATGCCGACTCCCATTGCTTAAATAAAAAACAAAACTTAGCCTGGTATAGAAGTGGAAGTCAAGTGGCAAGTGTCGGGGGGGGGGCCTTAAACATCCAGTTATCAATGATCAGTGGCCAGTGAGCAGTGAGTGTGCAGTGACCAATGGCCAATGACTATTGATCGTCGATTTCGATGCGTACGGTTTGTTCGATCAATCCGCCGTTGGCGAAATTCTTCAGCCTTGCACGCACCGCGTCGTTGATTTTATACCCCTCGGGCACAACCAACAGCCCTTTGGCGGTGCACACCTTTTTGGCAATAATCATGTCATTTTCCAGATCGCTGATGTTGATTAATTGTGAGGAGGATGCGGGGCGCGGCGTATCGATCTGGCGCAGACAGCGTAAAAGATCCTCGTTGTACAATTCCGGTTGGTGGCTCATCTTGCTCACCGCGTTTTTTGGTGGTAAGCCGTGTTGGATCAACCGGTCATAATCGGTCACCACACGTAACAGCGAGGCACCCAGCCGCACCGCGTTGTTCATTTCGTGTGACCGAAGGTTCTTGTAAGGATCCATTTGCAGGGCAATGATTTCCGCCACGCGTTCGAGGCGCGGGATGCGCTCGATCAGTTTGCGCCCATGGCGCGGATGCTCATAGTAGACGGTTTCTTCGCCAGGCGTCAGCTTAAGGCTGTTCACGTCTTTTTCCAGGATCGATTCGGGTATGGTCAGGCAACCGATTTGGGACAGCGTCACGGCCACCTCGTATTGCCAGCGCTTTGCCGGCCGGATAAGATCGAGCAGGCGATCAGCCAGGATCTGCAATCGGCGTGTGCGGCGGAAAGCGGCGGGATTGCTCAAGGCCAGGGCTTCCACCAGGACATTGATGCTCTCGCGCAACGTGTTTTCAAGCAAATCGCGCTCCACGATGAGCAGGCGGTAATGCTCCGAGGCGTCGGCCAGCGTGCGCATCATACGCTCCTGGGGGCAGGGTTTGACAAGGAATCGGAAAATATGGCCCTCGTTCACCGCGTCCATGGCGGTTTTTTGATCCTTGGCGCCGGTCAGCATGATGCGCACGCTTTCCGGGCTCATGTATTCGGCTTCCTGCAAAAAACGGATGCCGTCCATGCCAGGCATGCGCATATCGGAAATAATGACGGCAAACGGTTTTTGCTTGCGGATGACGCGCATGCCTTCCATGCCCGACCCGGTTGTGACAATTTCATAACTTCGGCGGTAAAGCGTACGAAAAGCCGCTGTCGTATCCGTATCGTCTTCTACATATAAGATCCGCTCTTTCATAGTACTTTCCGCGGGCAGTTTCATCAAAAGAATTTCGAATCGTTGCAGGCGCGGCGCCATCTGGGTACGTGCTGTTCCATGCCGATTCCTGTGAGGTATGTCATATTTATGGGCAGCACAAAGGTTTCGTCATCCCAGTTTTCGGTCTGCTGCACATGATCGAGCACATTGGCCATATGCACCACGGTCAGCGTGTTCATTTTCTGGGTCGGGCTCTTGTCCGGATGGTGGTGATAGGCCACGGCCTCCAGGATGGTGTCCGGCAATCCCCACAGCCCGAGCAGGTAGGCGCCTGCTTCGGCGTGGCTCACGTTGAAGATGGCGGCTTCCGCGGCAGCAAAGCTTTGACCCGTTTTGCGCACCAGATCCAGCACTTCGCCATAAGCGTCAGGCATGTTGGCCGCGAAAATCATCTTGCCCACGTCATGGAGCAGTCCGGCCATGAAGGCGTGGTCCATGTAAGAGCCGTCCTTTTTTTCCTGTTCCACGATAATGCGGGCGAAAATGCCCACGGTCAGCGCATGCCGCATGAGTCCGGTAAAGGAAAATCCCGGCAGCCGTTTCATCGATTTGAAAGAGGTGAAAACACCGGTCATCAGCACGAGCGAGCGCAACGTCTCCACGCCGATCAGGCTGATGGCCTGGGTGATGTTGGATACCCGGCGCCGGATGCCGAAGAAGGCCGAGTTGACCAGGTGCAGCACCTGGGCGCTCATGCTCATGTCGCGCTCGACGATTTTGGCGATGCGCTCGATGGATGGGTCGTTGGAGCTGAGCACAGCCACGATTTCGTTGTAAATGCCCGGTATGCCCGGCAAGTTCTTTAATTGGGCGATGATCTGTTTGATCGCCGGGTTGTCGAATGCGCCGCGCAGAATCAATGCGTGTCGAATGGCGCTTTTCAGCCTGGCGCTGTCGCATGGTTTGGCCAGAAACTGGTGCGTCGGGCCGATCGATTTGAGGATGGTTTCTTTGTCGGAGTAACCGGACAGCACGAACCGGATCGTGGATGGATAAAGGCGCATGATTTCGTTGAGTAGTTGTGCGCCATCCATGCCTGGCATGAGCATGTCGGTCACGATCACGTCAAAGTGTCTGCGTTCCATACACGACAACGCCTGGGTGGCGCTTTCGACAAAAGTCATGTCCCATTCATCGCGCATGTTGTGGAGCATACAGCGCAACCCGTCCAGGATGTCCTGCTCGTCGTCGACGAATAGTATGGCTTTTCGCGTGTCCCGGTCTTCAAACATGGTTTTCCGCAGGGTCCGTTTTCATGGGCAGACGTACATAAAAAGTGGTCCCGCGACCGATTTCGGTCTCGAAAGTGATTTTGCCGTTATGCTTGTTGACCACGATATCGTAGGCGATCGCCAGTCCCTGGCCAGTGCCGCGGCCTACCTCTTTGGTCGTGAAAAATGGGTCAAATATTTTGGACTGTACAGACTCGGGAATGCCGGTGCCTGTATCGCGAAAGCTGATTTCTATCCAATCTCCATAATGTCGGGTGCGAATGCCGATCTTGCCCTTGCCGTTTTCGCCGCCCGCGTTTTTATCGGCAATGGCGTGGGCGGCGTTGACCAGGATGTTCAGGAACACCTGGTTGATCGAGCTGGGCAAACAGCGCACCAACGGCAAGGAAGCGCTGAAATCCTGCTCGACGTCAGCCACGTATTTCCATTCGTTGCGCGCCACCGTGATGGTGCTGATCAGCGCCTGGTTGATATCGACCATTTCCATTTCGCCGTCGCGCAGTCGGGAGAAATCCTTCATGGCATGGACGATGTCGTTGATCCGCCGGATACCGTTCAGCGTGCGGTCCAGCGAACGCGGAATCTCTTCCAGCAGAAAAGGCAGGTCCGCTTTTTCCAGGCAGTCCGTCAACCGGATCAGGGCCTCGCCCGAGGACGTCCCTTCCGTGGTGGCGTGACGCAGCGCTTCATAGGCCTCCAGGATCGTGACAATGTCGCTGAATGAGTTTTTCAGAAACTGGACGCTGTCGCCCACAAACTGGGTCGGCGTGTTGATCTCGTGCGCAATCCCGGCCGCGAGTTGGCCGATGGCCTCCATTTTCTGGGCCTGGCGCAGCCGCACCTCCATCAATTGCCGCTCTTTTTCCATACGCTTCTGCTCGCTGATATCGAGTAGAATACCGTGGAAATGACAGACCCTGCTGACCGGGTTGCAGCGGATCCAGGTATGGCTCTGCACCCAGTGCGTTGCGCCACGCTCGGTGCGAATCCGGAATTCCTGCTCGAATTCGCCGCCCTCGTTGAGCACCTTGTCCATCATTTCCGAGCGAATCCGTTCAGTATCGCCGGGATGGATGATATGCAGCATGGAAAAAGTGCGCAGGCACAGTTCCTCGGCTTCGAACCCGTATTGGTTGATGTTGCTCGAGACGAATTCGAACGTCAGGTTCTGGTCTGCGCGCACTTTGAAGGCTACCGCACGACTGCCGTTGATGATCAGCTCCATCTCCTTGCGCGCTTCTTCGGCTTCTTCGCGCAAGGTTGTATCGCGTACAAAAAAACAGAGATAATGGCCCTGGGCCACATCCAGCGTATTGACGGATATTTCGGCAGGAAACCGCGTGCCGTCATGACGGTTGCAATAGGCCTGGATCAAGATGAACCTGTTGCGGTCCAGCGTGTTGTGAATGGTATGCATCAACTCCTCGCCTGAGTCGGCCAGGTGGTAGAGTACATGGCTATCGCACAGGTCCTCGCGCGTGGCGCCGAGGAAATCGGCCAGCCTTACGTTGACATCGAGAATATTGCCCTCCATGTCGGTAATCATGGCACCGTCATAGACGCTCTGGAAAAGCCCCTCGAATTCGGCGCTGAACAAGCGCCCGCACGGGCTAATAGCCGCATCATGCTTCAAATCGGTTTCGTTGGTCTGCTCGCCATCCGCGGCCGCTGACCACCATGGTTCATGAATCAAATCAATCCGCACAGTTCGCCTCGAGTCATCTCTGCGCGATGACATGTTGTGCTCCCTATTTTTGGGTGTCTAACTTAAATCATTCAATAAAAATTGCCCGCTCACACAAAACACTTCGATAGTATACACTGGATGGACAAGCATTTAAAGCGGGAAAAAGTAAGATACGCGTATATTTTTTTTGCATTTTTATGAAATCCGGGGTTGACGCACGAGGCTTTGTGCGCTAATTTTACCTTCTTTAATACTTTGGAACGATATTAGGGTTTTAGGGATATGAAAACGTTTATGCCAAAAGATCATGAGGTGCAACGGGTTTGGTACGTGGTAGATGCCAAGGATAAACCGGCTGGCCGGTTGGCAGCCGAATTGGCCTGCGTCCTGCGCGGAAAGAACAAGCCAATCTATACGCCGCATGTGGATACCGGAGATTTCGTCGTCGTTGTCAACGCGGAAAAAGTCAAGTTGACCGGCAACAAGGAAGAAAAGAAAATCTATAAACATTACACAGGTTATGTCGACGGTTTGCGGCAGTTCCCGGCACGGGTCGTTCGTGCTAAGAATCCGCGCCGGATCATTATGCAGGCGGTCAAGGGTATGTTGCCCAAGAACCGGCTGAGTCGTCATGTACTCAAGCGGCTTAAGGTTTACGTCGGCGAAAACCATCCGCATGTCGCGCAAAAACCGCAGGCGCTTTCTCTGGGCTAAACAGGAAGAAGGGGTTGAAACGTGGTAGCAGAATTCATTGAATACACGGCAACCGGGCGGCGTAAGACCGCGGTGGCCAGAGTTCGCTTGAAAGCGGGAACCGGGTTGACCAAAGTCAACGGTCTGAAATTGGAAGATTACTTTGGTACCGAAGCGGTCGTCAATTTTATCCGTCAACCGTTGGCGTTGACTGAAAACGTAAGCAACTACGACATTTTCGCCAACATCTGCGGCGGTGGAAAAGTAGGCCAGGCCGGCGCATTACGTCATGGCATTTCCCGGGCCTTGATTCAGGCCGATGTCAACACCAAGGATGTACTCAAATCCAGTGGTTGTCTCACTCGCGATCAGCGTATGAAAGAGCGTAAAAAATCCGGTCAGCCGGGTGCGCGCAAGCGCTTCCAGTTCTCTAAACGGTAAGCGCTTTTCCAATAATCGAAGCAACCCCGAATGGCCGGAAAGGTATTCGGGGTTTTTTTTCACCTTTTTAGCTGAGTGTCGGCATGGTTATGAAGAAAATAATTGAAAAGGCGGCCGTACTTATAGAGGCTTTGCCCTATATTCAACAGTTTCGCGACGAGACCGTGGTGGTTAAGTTCGGTGGTAGTATCATGGAGAACAAGCAGGGCGTTGAAGCCATTCTCAAGGATGTCGCATTTATGGAATGCGTGGGGCTGCGCCCGGTCATTGTTCACGGCGGCGGCAAGAATATCTCGCGCAACCTCAAGGAAAAAGGGCTCGAATCCCGTTTTGTACAGGGATTGCGGGTGACGGATAATGAGACTATCAAGGTCGTCGAGCATGCTTTCAACCACGAAGTCAATCCGGCTTTGGTAAAAATCTTGCAGCAATACGGCTGCAAAGCGCGTGGCATCCACGGCGACGATGTGTTGACCGCGGAAAGACTCACCATGACGGATCCGGAGATCGGTGAAATCATGGATTGGGGGCATGTGGGTACGGTCGTGCACGTGGACCTGGAACCTATTCGGGCGTTCCAGACATCCAATATCGTGCCGGTCCTCACCCCCCTCGGACGAGGAGAGGACCGCACCCTGTTCAATACCAATGCCGATGACGCTGCCACGGCCGTCGCTGCTGCGCTTAAAGCGCGCAAACTCGTTTTTTTGACCGATGTGCCTGGCTTGCTCGAGCGCACTGACGACCCTGATTCGATCATTTCCACCTTGCGCGTGGACGAAGTGGAAACCCTGATCCGGCGCAATGTCATTGTCGGCGGCATGCTGCCCAAAATCAAGGGGGCCATCGAAGCCCTGAAAACCGGCGTGGGCAAGGTGCACATCATCGATTCAGCCATGCCCCATTCTTTATTATTGGAATTATTCACCGATCGCGGTGTTGGGACGGAGATCATAACATGAGCGAAGAGCTTTCCATTGTAGATTGTCATAACAAGTATGTGGCGCCTACCTATGCGCCCGGCCTGGTGCTGGTCCGGGGCCAGGGCGCAAAGGTATGGGATCAGGATGGCCGGGAATACCTGGATTTCCTGGCCGGTATCGCTGTGACTAACGTGGGCCACTGCCATCCATTGGTCACCAGCGCTTTGTGGGAACAGGCCGCTAAACTGGTGCATGTATCGAACCTGTATTACAACGAGCGCCAGCCGCGTCTGGCCAAAGCCTTGTCCGAGCGGTCCATGGGCGGCAAATGCTTTTTCTGCAATTCCGGCGCGGAAGCCAATGAAGCGTTGATCAAACTGGCCCGGTTCTGGGGCCACGATCAGGGCAAGTACGAGGTGGTGTCCATGCGCAATTCGTTTCACGGAAGGACATTGGCCACACTGACCGCCACTGGGCAAACCAAGGTGCAGAAAGGGTTTGATCCGCTGCCTCAGGGTTTTGTGCTGGGCGAATTCAACAACCTGGATGCCTGTGCCGCGCAAGTCAACGAACGCACCGCGGCCATCCTGGTCGAAGCGGTGCAGGGCGAGGGCGGCATTTTGCCCGCTGCCCCTGATTTCCTGCGCGGTCTGCGCACATTATGCGATGAAAAGGGTATTTTGCTGTTCTTTGACGAGGTTCAGTGCGGTATGGGCCGCACTGGCAACTGGTTCGGCTTCCAGGCCTACGATGTGCAGCCGGACGCTTTTTCACTGGCCAAAGGATTGGGCAATGGCTTTCCCATCGGCGGGCTGGTCACTGCGCCCAAGGTGCAGGACGTGCTGCAACCGGGCTCCCATGCGACCACCTTTGGCGGCACGCCACTTGCCTGTGCCGCGGCATTGGCCGTGATCGAGGTTATCGAAAAGGAAAACCTGCTGGCCAATGCGCGTGACATGGGCGCCTACTTCAAGCAGCAACTGGCAACCCTGGTACCGGAACACGACTACATCAACGAGGTTCGCGGCTTGGGCCTGATGCTGGGCCTGGTCCTGGACCGGCCGGCCAAGCCCCTGGAACTGATACTGCGTGAAAAAGGGTTGATCACCCTGGCCACGGCTGAAAAAGTCATCCGCTTCCTGCCGCCATTGAACGTGACCAGGGAGCAGGTCGACCAGGCCCTGTCCATCGTGTGCGAAGGCTGCCGCGAAACAGGGGCGTCCCGCCCCATGCTAGAAACATAATTCTACAATACAATTGCCCTTGCATTTTGTGTTGCCAGCACTTATGTTGAGTTAGTTTTTCAACGAAACAATAAAATGTGAAGGCGGAATTTGTTATGCCTGTATTTACAAAAACGTATGCACAAGTGGCCGCTACGGCGGAACCATCGGAACGTGCGAAATTCATTCGCAAAACATATGCCCATCTGGCTGGCGCCATCCTGGCCTTTATGGGCCTGGAAGCGTTGCTGCTGCCCACTCCGTTCGCTTCGAATTTCATGAAATTCGCCCTGGGCACGGAATTCGGTTGGTTGGCTGTGCTGGGCGGGTTCATGCTGGTGGGTTGGATGGGTCGTGGTTTTGCTTACAATGTCTCGTCTCAATCCATGCAGTACGTGGGTTTGGCCATCTATGTCGTGGCGGAAGCGATCATCTTTCTGCCCCTGCTCAAGTATGCGCAGGTCATCGATGCCACGGGCGGCGTAATCATGGATGCTGCTGTATTGACGTTGCTGCTCTTTGCCGCTTTGACCCTGATCGTCATGACCACGCGCAAGGATTTCTCGTTCCTGGGCGGCATCCTTAAAATCGGCGGCATGGTGGCCCTGGGCCTGATCGTGTTTGCCGTGATCGGTAGATTCAACCTGGGCGTTTTTTTTACAGGGGCCATGATCCTGTTCGCTGGCGGCGCCATCCTGTATGATACATCCAGGGTGTTGCACCATTTCGATACCCATCAGCATGTGGCCGCGGCGCTGGAAATATTTGCGTCGGTCGCGCTGCTGTTCTGGTATGTGCTGCGCCTGTTTCTGTCCAGACGCCGGTAGATATTGGTAGAGAAAAATGCCGGTTGGCGATCATGGCTAGCCGGCTAGCCGGCTCTTTCTTCTGTATTCTCAGCAAACCTGATCAATCAGGTTTGAACTGAGCTGTTTTGACTTTGTCGGCTTTATTGAAACCCATGCCGAACAGCGCATGGGACCAGACGGTTCTGGCGCTGTTCTTCATGTCCTGAAACTGGATACCCAGCCGGTATTCTTTGGTATTGCCGATTCGCTTGATCCAGGCAACCTCGCCTTTTTGTTTGAAGCGGATCGGCGGAGTGGAGAGATCGATGCGCATGGCCACGCTGCTGGACATGGCAGGTTTATCCAGGATTTTCAGCATCAGGCCGTCTTCGCACATGTCTCTGGGTTTACAATAAAAGGTCTGTCCTTCCAGGGCCGGGGCATGGGGTGAACGCAAAAATTTGACGAATATGAGCTTTTCACCATCTTCCTGGTTGGTTTTGTGTTCCAGTTGTCCCAGGTAGGTTTTCAGGACTGGGTCATCCGCGACATTGACAAATTCCACGCCTGCCTCGTGATGCGTATCGGTCTGTTTTTGCCAACGAACCTGTCCCATCAATACCACAGGTTTCTCATGGATCTCCAATTCCACCTTTATAAGCGCACCCACCGGAATTTCACGCGGCGAACTGTAGCGCAAACCTGATGCGGAGATATCCCGTGTCTGGGTTATGACCTGTTCTTCCTGTGAAGGAAAAATTTGGGTGACAACCACCTCTTTTACATCTTCGAAGCGTGTATCGCGGCGTCGTTCATCATGCTTCATCATCTTCACCAGTCATATATTGCCAAGTGCGTTATACATTGCCAAGTGTGTCATACATTGCCAAGTGCCCGAACCTTATGAGTAAAGAAATATACCGCTGAAATAGCCTGTAGTCAAATCATGTTCGTAGTTCCGCATTTATGCGGCTGTTTGTTTCCGGCTTCATGCGGTCCAGAAGTATGGGGTGAGGTCAGAAATATCAATCAACTTCAATGATTCCTGTCGGCTCCTTCGATTAAATCAACTGTCGCATAGGTCACGATCTCTCTCTTCTTTTTGCAGATTCACCCCATTTTTGCGCTTGTTGACTTGCGGAACAGGTCTGTTGACGCCTGTTTTTGCGGCTGTACTGATCAATATATAGGCTGTCGGCAAAATAAAAGTACCACATATTGTGCTTTCAATTTTTTACAACCTTTTACTTTACATGAGTAAAGGAAAAAAATGAAAATACGAGGTACTGTTGATTATTCATGATCCATCTCGGAGGAAATGATATGGCTATGATTGAAGAACTCTATCAAGCAGTGAGTAAAGGCAAGCGGAAAGACGTGCAGGCCATCGTCAACGAGCAGTTGGAAAAAGGCACCAAGGCCGTTGAGATGCTGATGGAATCCATGGTTCCCGCCATGCGCGATCTGGGCGAAAGATTCTCGCGTAACGAGGTCTACGTACCGGAAATGCTGATTGCCGCCCGTGCGATGCAGGCTGGATTGGATATCCTGGAACCGCATATCGCCGCGGCCGGTCATCAACCGCTGGGCAAGGTGTGCATTGGCACCGTCAAAGGCGACCTGCACGACATTGGCAAGAACCTGGTGGCCATGATGCTGAAAGGCGCCGGATTCGAAGTCAATGACTGCGGCGTCGATTGTGACATCGAGAAATTCGACAAGGCTGTGCAGGAAGGCTCCCAAGCCGTATTGCTCAGCGCTTTGTTGACCACTACCATGCCGTATATGAAAGATATCGTCAGCCATTTCGCTGGTCGCGACGATGTCAAAGTAGTCATCGGCGGTGCGCCTATTACGCAGCAGTTTGCTGATGAAATCGGCGCCCACGGCTATGCCGAAAATGCCGGTGAGGCTGTCAAGGTTGTGGAAAAAGTGTTGAATATCGCCAAATAACGTCTGCTCATTAGCTTGATAGTTTGTAGAGGCGAATGACCGGCAGCGGTTGTTCGCCTTTCTCTTTGCTAATCCAGCATATCAACTCCCAAGGAGCATCATGACCATTGTGTTTCAAACAGCAAAGCAAAGTTTCAGTTGCAAGGCGGATCCCCAGGATTTACTGGACCGGCTGGCGATCAAGGCGGGCGTGTTTCTGGATCGACGTTGTGGCGGCAAAGGGGTGTGCCGTCGCTGCCTGGTCACCATTGGACCTGGTACATACGAGATCCAGGGACAGAAAATCGAGGTGGCAGCCGGGCATACGCTCAAAGTCATGGCTTGTCAGACCAGAGTCATTCACACCGAGGCGCCCATCAGCGTGTCGGCAACATCCATCCTGGAACGCAAGGGCAAAATCGGCGTCGATTTCCTGACTGGCGAGTTCTCTTTCAGTGCGCGCACCCGTAAGATCTGCATCAAGGTCCCGCGTGTCGCCAATGACGATCCCATACCCGACTGCGAGCGGTTGACCCATGAAATAACCCGGCATACCGGCCTGAAATCGATCATCACGCCGCTCAAAGTGCTGTGTCAATTGCCCGAGATCCTGACCAACGAACACCACGAATTGACGGTTACATTGAGTTGGTTCAACCAGCAGTGGTTCATTACCGATCTGCATGAAGGCGATACCACGTGCGACAATTATGCCGTGGTCGTGGACATTGGCACAACCACCGTAGCCTGCGCGCTGGTCGATCTGACCGATGGCGGCATTCTCGGAAAAGCATCGCGCTACAACCAGCAAATCACGCTGGCCGATGACGTGGCTTCGCGGATTTCGCTCTGCACCGGCCAGGACCAGGTCGAGCATCTGCGGCAACTGGTCATCGAGCAGACCATTAATCCGCTGATCGATGAATTGTGCCAACAGGCCGATATTTCGGCTCAGGACGTACATCGCCTAGTTATTTCGGGCAACACGGTCATGAGCCATCTGTTCCTGGGGCTGTCGCCCATTCATATCGGGCGCCTGCCTTTCCAGCCGGTCATCAACCAGCATAACCAGTATTGGGCGAATTCGCTCGGACTGCGCAGTCATGCCTGGGCCCTGGTCGATGTGGTGCCCTCCATTTCCGGGTATATCGGCGGCGACATCACCTCGGATATCTATGTGTCTAAGCTAAACCAGCGCAAGGGGATAAGCCTCCTGCTCGATATTGGCACCAATGGCGAAATCGTGTTGTGTGAAGACGGTCGCATGTGGGTCGCGGCCACCGCCGCGGGACCTGCTTTTGAAGGGGCCGGCCTGCATCATGGATGCCGGGCCACGGACGGCGCCATCGAGCATGTCGCCTTCAGCGAGGATGGTGTGTTGAGCTACAGCGTTATCGGCCGGCAGGCGCCGCTGGGCATCTGCGGTTCCGCCATCATCGATTTCATCGCCGTGCTGTACCGGGCCGGCTGGATCGGGTCGACCGGGCGCTACGATATTGACCTGCTGTGCAAGCACGGATGTTATTTGAGCGTGGACCTGCCCGAGGGACCGGCTCATGCCTGCCTGTTGGCGTCTGTTGAGGAGAGTTCCAGCGAAACGCCTATTTTTGTGACAGAAAAAGACATTGCCGAGGTGCTCAAAGCCAAAGCCGCTATTTCCGCAGGCATAAAAACGCTGCTCTCCATGCGCGATAAATCGGTGCAAGACCTCGATCGTCTGATCCTGGCCGGTGGTTTTGCGCGCTATATCCACCTGGTCAACGCCATGGATATCGGCTTGCTGCCGCGTCTGCCTATCGACCGGTTTGAAGTCATTGGCAACGGCTCGCTGGCAGGCGCCTACCTGGCCGTGGTCGATGAGCATGCCTGTCCCGCGTTTTGCGCTATTGTCAAGGAGCCGGAAACCATCATGCTCAACCTGCAAGACGATTTCGAGGATCATTATATCGACGGTCTGCTGTTGGAAGAGTAATCCGCCCTAATGCGTGCGCAAAAATAACTTCACCATTGAGGGGGCAATTCATCCCATCCCGCTTCGTTGCGAATGTTTCGAACGATTTTATTTTAATATGGAACTTCGCCCGTATAGCCCCGAAGCAAGGTTGGGCGACTCACCCAACTGGATGGCTGGGGCAATATGGGGCAGGAATCAAGGTTGCTTGCGCACCCGGATCAGGCTGTGCGAGGATGACATGGACACCTGGTGCACCTGGGGTGCTCCGTTGCCTTGCGTCAGGCCCAAGGCGCAGGTTGGCTTATGGACGCTACGCGCCACACCAACCGGCTTGGGCGTCGCGCAAGCGCGACCATAAATCCGCGAAAAAGCAAAAAAGAACACCAAACCGCCACGCCCACGAGCAAACCAAAACCCGCACCAACGCTGCCGATAAACTCCAACCTGTCTACTCCACGAGCGCCGGCCCGTCACTAATAGCCTAACAACACAGCCTTGCGCAACTTGCATCCCCGTTCCAGGATCTCACGCACCTTCAGCAGGTCATGACCGCGACGATCGTCTTTTTTCAAGCCCACAGGTGCTTGCGGTACGTCTCCTGCGCTTCTCCCAGCTCAACTCGCTTGGGCTCACATGAAGGACTTGCACCGTTTTACGAGCGACACCATTCAGTTACTAATTGTCTCAAATTAGTATAGACATTGCGAAATGATTTTGTTGATTTCTCGGCATGAAAACAAAGAAACAGGATGCACGTTGTTTAAGTTATGACCAATTAACGGAGTTGCGCAAACGCGGGGTGGCGCGCCTATCAGCAGGATCCTAAAGCAGTCGAAGCTTGGTTAAAGAAAGAC
>CAZOLK010000050.1:0-7497 GCA_964580325.1 uncultured Verrucomicrobiota bacterium
GAGCGGTGTCGAATGAGCCGCTGAATGGTAGAGGCAAAGTCGTCACAAGCCTTTGGCTTGGTTTAATCCATATAGATATTAACCACGGCAGAGTCGCCCAGACAAAATGCCAGCAATGGAGTCCCTCGGGATGCTTCATTGGTTAGTACCAGCCGAATCGCCGTGACATACGATCCGTACGCTCGGTGGTGTGGGAGGGCTCCTCAGCGATGGGGTCCTATCCCGATGGGCCTGCTGGCGGTCTCATGGAACACTCAAGAGACAGCAGTTTGTGGCGTACACGCCCGAGCCAAAGAAAGGCGTGTCCGCGAGCGTATCCAGAGGACGTTTGTCCTGGTTGATGAAACTGAACGCAAAGAACTTGGCGATGCTATCGGACCGGCCAAGGGTGATGCCAATTGCGCCGAAGTGGATCGGAGAAATCAATTCGCGGGCGTGCTGCAACTCCCCGATCAAGGAACCTGCTTCGGCGACAAAGCGGCGTGACAACGCGCCGGGTGGCTTTGCGCCGGCGTTTGGTCCCTCGAAATCCCGAAGGGATTGCCTGGGACCCCCTGCCACCATGTCAACATGGTCGGCGATTTCGGGATAACGAATAGTGCGGACGTCGTCGGGAAACAGTTTCCATCCCTTGGCCAAGGGATGACCGAGAGATTCATTGAAGAAAATGGTTGACATTTTAGACACACGTTCAAACCGGCGAAAAAACGACAGTTTCGAGTCGGCGCTGACACTTCCTTTAGGTTGGTTCTTATGATTGAAGGCCCTTGGCTGGCTCCGACAAAGCTTGCGACAAAGCTCGCGACAAGTTTTCTCCCGATCAGGCGCGTTCATCAATAGAAAATCCCCCGCTAATCCCGGAAGCGCCGAACGGTTACAAAAGTTTGTGGCGCAATGCCGACCGAACAGGCCCGATCACCGCCATCTTTCAAAAGAAGCCGAGGCTCGTATTAAAGCGGCTCTTCGCGAGGCGGCTGAAAAAACGTCAGACGACCTGTAAGGTTTCCTTGATTCCTCCGACTTACTTTTAAACCAAAGGAGAACCCATGAAGAAAATACTGTTGCTCACAGCATTCATCGCCTTGCCCGGAGCATCCGTTGCATCCGCTACGTGCTGCGGCACAAGCGCCGCCCAAAAAAACGAAGCCGTGAAAGTCGAAACCTGCAAAAAATGCGGCGCAACAAAAGGCGCGGAAGCCTGCTGCAAAAAAGGTGTGGCTACCTGCGCAGCCCGCGGACTGCACGCCGGATCGCCCGGCTGCAAAGCCGCCTGCAAAATAAAATGATTTTGCTACACATGATTTTGTCAAAAAAAATCTTGCTCAGTGGAGATGATATCAAAATAATGGATAGCAAAATCGTGGAAACGACATAGAGAAAGGATGCGTTATGAAAAAAAGATATCTACCTGTTTTACCCACACTGCTGATTGCACTAACTGTGTCCGGGGCCGAAGTACCCCTTCAAGTCGGCGATCCGGTTCCGGCGCTCGCGTTGCGTACGGCGGACGGTTCTGTGTTTGATTTGAATGCGGCCATTGCTCGAAAGCCCGCAGTATTGATTTTTTATCGTGGCGGCTGGTGCCCATACTGCACACTGCATCTGGCGCAGTTGCAGGAAATCGAGCCTCAGTTGAAGCAGGCAGGATATCAGATTCTGACGATCAGCCCCGACCGCCCGGAAAAGCTCTCAGAAGCCGATGCTGAACACAACTACGCCTACACGCTGCTTTCGGACTCCAACATGGAAGTCGCAAAAGCCTTTGGTCTGGCCTTTGCAGTGGATGCCGCCACCCGTGAGAAATACAAAGACTACGGCATCGACCTCGAAGCGGCCTCCGGCGAAACCCACCATCTGCTGCCAGTGCCGGCTGTTTTTGTTGTCGGAACCGATGGCATCATCCGCTTCGCGCACAGCAACCCGGATTATAAAGAGCGCCTTTCCAACGAAGCCATTCTCGATGCGATCCGTGGCGTTGATCCTTTTGGCTTGCTCTTCCAGCGGCATATCCAAAACGGACAGGTGGACTACCACACGCTGAAAGAAAATCCGTTGCCACTGATACGGGCAATGGCGGCAGCCAGCGCGGTGACAGAGAAGGATTTCGCTTCTTGGAATAAAAACCGTCAGCTCGCCTTTTTGATCAACCTCTACAACACCGCCACGCTACAATTGATCGTCGATCACTATCCGGTCGAAAGCATCAAGAAGATCGGTAATACGTTCAAAGGTCCGTGGGATCAGTCTGTGGTTCCGCTGTTTGGAAAAAAGATCACGCTCAACGAGCTGGAGCATGAAATCATTCGCAAACAGTACCCCGACCCGCGCATACACATGGCGCTGGTCTGCGCCGCTAAGGGTTGCCCGGTCCTGCGTTCTGAAGCCTACACCGCGGAAAAACTCGATGAACAGTTAAACGACCAGAGCCGGATTTATTTGAACTCGCCCGCCGGGCTGGTGATTAACCGTGCGAAAAAAGAGGCGAACATTTCCTCCATTTTTAATTGGTACAGCGGCGACTTCCGTTCGGTTCCTGAATTTGTCGAAAAGCACAGCGGGCAGTCGCTGAACGGCCTCAAAATCCGTTATCTAAATTATGACTGGAGTCTGAACGATGGCCGCTGAAACGGCGAATTTGTTCCCAAAGCCTGGAGCCGTCTCGAATTGAGGGGCATACCGGTTTATGTGATGTGCGTGATTGCGACCCGTGCTGGTTTGTGCCTACTGCCACCGGCGATCGGCTGCTCCAACGTATGAAGTCGGGCACGATCCCGGGAGGCGCAGTGGACACAGCCCGCTTTCTGGCGCATCTTCCGATGGGCGAACGCACCGGCTATCCGGGGCGGGCTAATTTACTGGGCGAACCAAAATTTCAGGAATTGTGGCTGCACTTGACCGACCGCTGCAACATGGCCTGCAAACACTGCCTCTTTGCTGCTTCTCCAAAGGCCGGAACCCATCTGCCGACCGAAGCCGTCCGGGAGCGCGTGCGAGAGGCGCTCGAAATGGGTTGCCGCGACTTTGCACTGACCGGCGGCGAGCCTTTCCTGCACCCACGGATAAGTGAAAAGGCGCGCAAAGAACCAGGGCTGGTCTTCACCACGCTTTATCACCACATCAGTGATGTGGACAACCTGCGAGCCTGCTACGACACACTGAAATCCGGGAAGGCGATGGAATTCGGGCTTCCCTCCCCGCCGTGGATGAGCTAGACGTTCGGCATGAGAGCGGAGAGAACGGGAATGGGCAAGATATCCTCCGAGCGTGTCGAAAGGGCTGACAACGCCAAGCGGTCCTTTGTTCAGGACATGGGTGTAGAACTGCGTGGTCGATACATCGCTATGGCCGAGCCGTTCCTGCACGATACGGATATCGGCCCCCGCCTTCAGGAGATGCGTCGCGAAGCAATGGCGCATGACGTGCGGCGTCACGCGAGCCGTCACCCCCGCGGCATCCGCTGCTCGTTTCACGGCGCGTTGCATGCGAATCTCGTGCAGATGATGCCGTCGCCGATGGCCGCTGCGCGGGTCGGTGGAGTAGCTGTCGGACGGGAACACGAACTGCCAGCGCCATTCGTAGGGCCACCTGCCGCTCGACCAGATGCTTGCGCACCGGCTCTTGGAGTTTTGTCGGAAAGGGAACGCGCCGCACCTTGTTGCCCTTGCCGTGAACCGTGATTTCATTGCGGTTGAGCGACAAGTCCTGCTTGCGCGGCGTCAGAGCCTCGTTCGCCGTGCACACGGCTTTGTCCAACGCAGCCCAATCCACGCTTTGCCGTGCAGACGACCGCGACGCTCGTGGCGGCGTGGGCCGAGGAACGGTTGGCTGGGAAGCAGTGAAAAAAGACTCCTCCTGTTTTTACAGTTGTGTACGTAACATGTATACTGTTTGATAATTAATAAATCTTAATGGAAGAGTGCGTGCTAATGAATGTTTTATATTTGAGAAGGCTGTTGTATTTCTCATGTGTGCTGACATCGGTTTCTGCTCCGACGGATGTATGTTCCCAAAACATGGCGAACAACCCATCGTTCGAACAGGATGAATATGATACCTGGGGCAATGCAGGGGCGGACGGTATCCCCGACGGCTGGTGGAAGCGCAACTATATGATGCGCGAAACCAACACGGCGCATGTGCGCACCGGCGAGGCATCGCTGCGCATTTTCGGACCCGCGCCCAATGATACGCAGACTGATCCGAATTTTCACAATTCGGATTACGTGTTCAGTTTTCCGAAACTCAAGCCGGAAACGACCTACCTGATGCAGGGATGGGCCAAGGGCACGAACGTGGAGGATGGCGACCGGGTGCGCTTTTGGCATGACTCGCGTCCCTACGAGGGCGGCTGGCCGGGGTTCAACATCATCGATGAGAACCGCACAGAATGGCAGTTCCAGCGCTTCTATTTCACCACGACGGCCAGCACCACCGGCGTGATCGAAGGGCAGTTCCGTGTGCAGAGCTGGTTGTCTTCCAACGCGGTGGTCTGGCTGGATGATGTGGGGTTCTATGAAGTGGTGCCCGATCATATCGTGCTCGAGGTATCCAGTCCGACGATCCTGGCCGACGGCAACGGCTTTTCCAGCATTCGCGCACGCATCTATGATTCAGCGGGCAACTTTCTGGATGCTTCGACCGTGACCAATGCCATCATCTTCACGCTCACCGGCGATGCGGGCGGCGCACTGCAGGGGCTGAATCCGGCGCAGTGTATTAACGGCGCCACGGCGATTTCCTACCTCGGCGGAACAAACACGGGCATGGCCTATATCACGGTGGTTTCGCCGGGGTTGCCGGTCGTTACCGCATCGGTGCAGTTGATTGATTACGGCCACGCGGGAGTTCCCGAATTAACCATTCCGTACGGTGCGGACGTGGAGAGCGACTGGTGGGCGTTCCATCCGTTCAATGCCAATTCGCCGTTTTATAATCCGAACATTCTTTCGCAGGACACCAATGGCACGCCCTACACGATATATGATGTGGATGCCGATTACGGCGGTGATCTCTATGCCGCCTGGAACGCGGTCGTGCAGGCCGGTCAGTCCAATGCCGCCGCACGCGCCAAAATCATGCTGCAGGGCGGCAGCACCTATTCGGTTTCGACCAACGGGCTTTTCGCGGCGGACGTTTCGCACATTCACCTTGTGGCGGCGGGCGGACAGGCCACCATTCGGGCCCCTGAGGGGTTTGTGGGGCATTACCGCGAGAAAAACGGCACCTATCGCGGCGACCTCGTTGAAATCCAGTCGCAGCCCGGTGACTGGCATGACGACAACTATGCCTCGGATTACGCGCTGGCCCACCGCATCCGCGATTACTATTTCAAGAACATCATTTTCGACGGAGCCTCGCGTGCCACCACTCTCGTCTCCCTGCTGACCACCAAAGATGTGGTATTCGACGGCTGTACCTTTAAGGGCGCTACCGGCACTCAGGCCATTCATACCGGTGCTTGGAGCGACAACATCTGGTTGCGCGGCTGCAGTTTCCAGGGCACCTCCAGCCACGGCGTCCTGTGGGACGGCACACACGGTTCGGGCGTGCTCGACTGCACCTTCGACTACGATTTCCTGGTCAGCGCGATTGAATTTTTCAGCAACGACGACTGCTCACGGGATGTAAATGATAACGGCGACTGGGATGCTATTGAAATGCGGCTGGGGCAGTACATCGTTGTTGAAAACTGCCGCTTCGGCGAAAGCGGAGCGCGTACCTGCCGGGCGGTCGGCGCGGCCGCCTCGCAAATTCTGCTCAAGAACAACATCATGTTCGGTAACGGCCCGGAGTTTGCCGCGTTTGTTTCGCGCTGCTCGCAGATGGTGCATTCACCGCGTATGCCGTCCTACACCTATGAGTTCTTCGATGCGCGCGTGGTCAACAACGTGGTCTATGGCTACATCAACAAGTTTGTGCGTGTGCAGTCCAACAACGACCAGAGCACCCAGGACTCTCCGCGCGCCCGCTGCACCGGGTTCGAGCGTCCGGATGAAACATCCGACGGCCTGGCCTGCGACAGCGAAATCGGGTTCTACCAGATTCGCGGCAATACCGTGCATCAGGACGGATATATGACCCAGCCTGACTTCGTTGAACCCATCGATTCGGAACCGGCTGATCCGGTGGTCGGCGGCTCCTCCAACCTGGTATGCGGCAACTGCAGCGGGCTTGATCCTTCCTGCGAACCGTGCGGCTATGCCAACTGCACTCGACCGCCGCCCGATGTAAGCGGCATCGGCTGCTACACCAACAGCGGCGCGGCCGTTTATTATGCCGATCCGGTTAACGGCAGCGACCTGAACAGCGGGTTGAGCCTGACCTCCGCCTGGAAAACCTTGCGTTACGCCGCTGAAAACATGCCCGCCGCCTCCACCCTCATCCTGCGCGAAGGCATTTACGAGGTCGACAACAGCCTCGGCAGCATTGTCATCGGACGCAGCGACCGCGTGGCGGCCGGACTCAACGCGCGGAACGCCAGTATTGTGCGTGCCTGGCAAGGCGAGCGAGTAGTCATCACCGGAACCGACAACACCCCGCCGAAAATCACCCTCGCCGGCGATTACCTGCGACTCGAAGGACTCTGGTTCTGTGGCATCCCGCGCGACAACAGTTTCCAGTTTTCCGGCGGGAGCTGCATCGACACCGGACGCGAAATCGTCGGCTGCCTGTTTTCCGGATACGACAACCCCTCGCTGGGCCTGCTGCAGGCTGCCTGTTTCCGGCGCAGCGCCTTCATTTCATGCGGACGTGACCTGTTGATTCCCGGCCTGTATCATGGCGCCTACCACTCCGGCGCGGCATGCGAACACAAGTACGGCCAGTCCACCCTGGTCGATAACTGCATCTTCATAGCCATGCGCGGACAGTCCGTCGTCGGCTGGCACAGCATGCACAACTTCATGGTCACGCGCAACATCATTGCCCACTCACAGGGCGGATTTGAAACCGACGGCCCGGCGGCGGGGGATACCGCCGGACGCAGCGTCGGGTCCGAACATTTTGTTGCCAACAACCTGGTTTGGAACAGCGCCAAAAAAGGCGATACCGTAACCTACAGCGGGATCAACGTGCAATCGCCCAACGATCATGTGCTCAACAACATCCTCGTCGACATGCCCGGCGGCGCGGAAAGTGGCAGCGGCTTCGCCCTGCCCGGATACTGGACCAACCTCACCGGCATGGCCATCCGCCACACCGCCTACATCAACAGCGCCGGCACCTTTTCCGGGGCCACCGAAGACAACGTCACGATTGATACCGTAGATTTCACCAACCACTTCAACCTCAGCAAAGCCACCCTCGAAACGCAGTTCGCCCTGCTGACCAATACCCTCGCAACCGCCGTCACCAACTGGATCGACCAGCGCCCGGCCCTCGAAGATGCGCTGGAAACCATCTGGTCCATATCCGTCAGCAACAGCCCGACCCTCGCCGCACGGGGGGAACCGTGGGACGGGGCAGCCGGCAGCGTCGATCTCGGCCCCGGCATCGCGC
>CAZOLK010000050.1:7507-28878 GCA_964580325.1 uncultured Verrucomicrobiota bacterium
GGAATGCCTTTGAAGCCCGCGGACTCGCCCGCTGGGATTCATACGGCCGGCAGATCCTCCGCCAGCCCGGCGGTTTTACGCAGGAAGGCTACGGCAGCGCCGACTACGAGGGCGAACGCCGCACCCCCCTCGGGTTCGATACCCTCATCGCTCCCTCCAATGCCGTTTGCATTCAACTGACCTTCGACACCTTCGACCTCGGGGCGGGGGATACCCTCAGCGTATACGCCGGAACCACCAACGAACCCCTTGCCGGCGGACCCTGGACCGCGCAGCAGGCCCCGGCATCGCTCACCGTCACCGGCTCCCTGGTGACCCTCGTCTTCCGTACCGACAATGATACCGCGGTTGGCGCTGGATACGCCGTCAGCTACACCGCCATCGTGCAGACCGCCAACAACAGCTACGGCGTGCCGCCCGACTGGCTCGCCGCCTACAGCCTCGCGCCCGACAGCGATACCACGGTTGAAGCCGATCCCGACCACGACGGCATGTCCACCTGGCAGGAATACTTCGCCGACACCGACCCCACCAATGCCGCCTCACACTTCGTCATTGCATCCGCCGAAACGCTGGAACCATCCGTCATCCGCCTCACTTTTCCCTATTCAACCCAGCGGCAATACGCCATCTACTACACCGATAACCTGTTCAACACCAACTGGCAGCCGGCAGGGGCATCCGGCTACGAAAACACACAGGACGGCATCATCATCCTCACAAACACCGGAGCAAAGTCGTTCTACCGTTTACAGACCAGCCCCTGATGTCCACGGATTTTTCTTGGTATCCCCGGTTTCCGATTCACGATGTTCGAAATTTGATAGAATCCATTTATCGACATGCAGAGGCGTTAATCTAGATGAATGGAAAATATGGGATACATCCCATGGAGAACCGGAGCTAATCGATGAACGTTAAAACAAAAAGTGAAAGCGCAATACTTGCGGAAAGAGCCATGCAACGAGCGGCTATCGGGGTGCTGGGTAAAGCTGTAAAAGATCAAGAACCCATTCCAATATGGGATGGAGAGAAGGTTGTCTTGAAGGTCCCTGAAAAGGAATTCGAACACGTCAATGCAGCGTACACGGAAAACCGCGCCGCTGATTGATGACGTTCTACCAAAGGACTAACGAATGAAGAAACCCACAATAGTCTTTATTGGAATTGCGGCTCATCCGGATGTATATGTATCAAAGCTTCATGTATGATAAATCAGAAGAATCAGCCGTCATTGCTACAGAATCGGGCAAAAAAACAATCTTCACCAGCATTCTGCCACAGGAATACCGGGTGGAAGTTCAGGCGTTGGTGAAGCCAGGTACAGTCAAGTGCATACCCCGGATAATTGATTTTATGCGGCTTGATATCGCGATCATTGAGGATGCGCCATATTGTCGCCTTGGCTGCTTTACACAGCCATTCATGCCCAGCTTTAGGCGCGTTTTGACGTGTATATTCCGCCAACGAACTAAGAGTCCATAATTCAGCAGCCATTCCGTGTTCACATAACTTAGGCAGCGCAATCCATATTCACGACGGCCGGCGCATAGACAAGACGCTTCTTGTCAAAGATGGCGCATGCGAGATCGACGGGGTGCGGGATAAGGGTCATTTGTGCAGCCTGACCGACGTTGGCATTTTGGGCAGGCTGCAACCTGAAATTCCAGCAAAGGCCCAGGCGTTCTGTTCTGACCGTTCATTCCACTAACCGCGCGCGCGTTAGTTTTCTGTTTGGCCGCCGGTTTGCCCTTGACTGGAGCCTTCACGTCCGTAATTATCAGGCGGTAAAAGATAATCTTTTTTTATGTATAAGGATGATATCATGAAAATAAACAGCTTGGTTTGTACCTATTTGTTTTGTCTTTTGATGCTTGGAAACCTGGGCGGCATTGCCGTGGGTGAAGAACTGTCCGGTACGTTGAGTTGTCGGGGATCCGACACCATGCGGACCATTGTGAAAAAAGCGTTTGAACAGTTCAAGCAGAGCCATCCTGGCGTGACGTTGGACATGCAGAACATGGGTTCGTCAACTGCGGTGCGGGCGCTTATAGAGGGTACAGCCAAGCTGGGTTTGATGTCGCGTAACTTGAATGACAAGGAGGAGGCGTTGTTTGAGGAGTTGGTGGGTTATAAGCCGACTAGAATCGTGATCGCCATCGACTGCATTGCCTTGTACGTGAACAAAGATAATTCCTGCAAAGGTGTGACCCTGGCCCAGCTTGACGCCATGTTTTCCAAAACGCGGGAGCGCGGTTATGCCCATGTGATCGAAAAGTGGAGCCAGGCCGGTGTAACGGGCGTGTATGGCGAGCATAAGGTCATCCCTTATGGACGCGATATAAACAGTGGAACGTTCTTTGTTTTCCAGAAAATCGCGATGAGAAAAGGCGAGTATGGCGATTCGTTCAGGCGTATGGAAGATTCCGAGTCGATTGTCGCCATGGTGAGTGAGAACCCCGGCGGCATCGGCTATTCCGGTATGGGTTATAAAACCGACGGCGTCCGGTTCCTGCCCATCGCTTTCAGCGAAACGGAGCCTTTTGTGGAGCCTTCGTTCGAAAATGCGATGAACGGCAGTTATCCCATAGCCCGCACATTGAATATCTGCCTGAACAAAAAGCTGGATAAACCGCTTCCGGCTTTGGAAAAAGCTTTTGTCAGCTTTTTGCTTTCAGAGGATGGGCAGCAAATCGTGATGGCGGATGGCTACGGCTCTATTCCGGTAGCCGCACGTGAAGCAGCTTTGAAAACGTTGGAATAAAACCGGGGCCTGCAAACGCTGGTTCTCCTTTATGGAGATAAGGAATTTTCCGTTTTTGTCGGGTTGCGGGTTGGCTGCAAGAAGACTGGTTGCATGAGCAGGCCTTTCATTTTTTCATGCGCAGGTTATGCGGTAGGTTACCATTCCATAGCTGTCCAGAGCCTGATCAGTCCGGAAAAGTTGGCGCTGATCAATTGGCGCTGGTTGGGGCTGAACGCCAGGGTCGTGATGCTCTTTGATCCTCCGGGCAGGGTCAGCAGTTCTTTTTGCTCGGCGGCATCCCAGATCCGGATGGTTGTGTCGTCGCCGCCAGTGGCCAGTCGCCGGCCGTCCGGACTGTAGGCCAGGACCTGGACAAATCCGTTATGTCCTTTCATCGTGGCTTTTAGCCGGCCAGTGGCCACATCCACCCGACCGACATTATTGCCAGCGTCAAACGTCAGGTTGTGACCGTCAGGTGAAAACGCGAGCGTCTTAGCGATTTCACAGGTCAGGTTCCAGCGCTTTTTGCCGTTCATTTCCCATAGCACGATTATACCGTTGCCACCCGCGGCCAACAGGGTGCTGTCCGGACTGACGGCAATGGAATGGACATTGTCAAGGTTCTCGTGATCGAGTTGGCTGATCTTTTCGCCTGTTTTCACATCCCGGAATACAATGCCCTGCTGGCCACCGGCGACCAGGATGCGCTGGTCCGGAGTAAAGCAGAGCGTATAAAAGGATTGCTCCGTATCGCTGATGGTGCGGATCGCTTTGAGCGTTGACGCATCGTACAGTATGATATCGTGGCCTGCGATCACGGCCAGCAGGTTGCCTTGGGGTGCATAGATTGCGTCTTCCACCGGGTTTTCGTGGAGCAACTCCCGGGTTCGTTGACCGGACGTCGTGTCCCAGAGGCACAGCCGGCCGCTCAAGTCCGCGGAAAGCGCCTGCCGTCCGTCCGGTGAAAAGGCGATAGCCTGGATCGTGTCGGCGTGCCCTTTGAGCAGCATGTATTCACCAGCCGTGACCGTATTCCACGTCTTGAAAGCATTCAGCCCGGCAGCGGCCAGCAGGGAACCGTCCCGGCTGAACGCCAACGCACCGGCGTCATAGGGATTGCCGGCGACATGTCCCAGCGTTTTAGCCAGTAGGGCGCGGCCAGAGCGCACGTCCCAAACGCCAACGGCATTTTCCGTGTTGCAACACCCGAGTAAGCTGCCGTCGGGCGAGAAGCAGAGATCGGTCATATTGGCGGTAATCGGGGTTTCAATGCTCATGGCAGTAGTTCGGGTACGCGGATCCCAGAGCCGGATACAGGTGCTGCCCACGGCCAGGCACGTATTGTCCGGGCGGAACGCGAGATGGACCGGACGGATTTCGTCGACATGGTTGGTCAACACAGCCAGAGGTTCGAGTGTTGACGGTTCAGCCAGGGTCACGCGGCCCATGGCATTGGCCCAGGCCACGGTCTGGCCATCGGGCGCCATGGCCACGCCAGTCAGAATGCCTATGCGCTCCATTCGATCAACCAGTTTGCAGCGGTCGACCAGGTCCCAGACCCGGACGCCGCCGCCGCGGTCAATGGAAATGAGCAACCGGTTATCAGCGCTCAAGGTCACATCCTGGACCTTCCAGTGATGCGGCGGCAACACTTGCTCTGGCTTTTTCTCGGCCATGTTCCACAAAATAACGCGTTGGTCCCAACTGCCGGATGCCAACCATTGGCCGGAGCGGTCGAATTCCAGGGCGACCACGCAATTGGTATGGCCGATCAATCGTCCCAACTCCTGGCCGGATACCGGGTTGCGCAAGCGGATCACGCCGTCAGAGCAGGCCAGGGCGCACCATGTTCGGTCCGGGTGAAAGGCGATGGCGTGAACGGAGTAAGGCAGACCGGTTTCCATGAACCGGCTGGTTTCGCAAAAGCGATGGACCATGCCCCATTCCCAGTGTCGCAGGTTTGGATCAAGGCCATCGAGCAGGGATATGGCCTGGCCGATCTGCAAGTCGTCGGCCTTGCGTGCGGCTAGGGCAATGGCATGGTAATAATTCTCGCGCTTGGCTTGCGCAAGTGCGGCGATGGCTCTGTTACGCTGCATGGTGATGCCGACAAAGGCGATGGTGCCCACGGTCACCAGCAACAGGGCCAGGCTCAGGGTCAGCCTTTTGAGCCGCTGCAGTCGTCTGGTGCGCGTGGCTTTTTTGTGGATGGCGGCATCGATGCAGCGCAACAATGAGCTTTGCGAAGGTTCCTCGTCGGAGAGCAGCGATCGGGCCAGATCCAGATCTCCGTGGGCCAGGGCGCATTCGGCGTAGGCGCTCTGGGTGTCCAGCAGCCCCTCACGCGCGTCCTCGTTTTCCGGCCAGAGCATCAGAGCCTCGTTGAAACCGAACGCGGCTTGGTTGAAATCGCTGTATATGCCGTTGTTGCGGGCCACATCCAGGCTTCTGCGGGCCTTGTCCGTAATAGTGTTGCTGGTCGTATGCGACTTATAGCTGCGTAGCGTCTGCTGCATGTCCTGAACGCTCTGGTAGCGGTCGTCCGGGTTGGTGGCCATAGCCGTGAGGGCAATACCCACCAACTCGCCGGTTCGCTCGGTGGGCGCGATGTTGTTGGAAACGGCAGAGCGCAGGCAACCGAGCGCGGTTTTTTCCACATGCGGCGGTTTCTCGGTGACGATCTCGTACAGGATCGCGCCCAGCAGGTAGACATCGCTGCGCACGCCGATCAGATCGATATCTCCGCGCGCCATTTCCGGCGCCATATAAGAGGGGGTGCCGCAAAAAGCACTCTGCTGGGTAAGCCGGCCCCACTTGGCATTGGGTGCCGCGCAGGTTGCCAGCCCCCAGTCCATGACCAGCACTTCGCCGAACGCGCCGAGCATGATGTTGTCAGGTTTCAGATCGCGGTGAATGATATGGTGCGAATGGGCGAAAGCGATGGCGTCGCAGACCTGGATCAGGATGTCGATATTTTCTTCCTGGGATTTAAAGAAAAGCACTTTCTCCCACGATTCGCCCTGGACCACTTTCATGGTGTAGAACATATTTTCGTCATGGTCCAGGCCTATGTCGTGAATGGGCACGATGTTGGGGTGATCGAGCTGAGCCGTGATCATGGCTTCGGTCAGAAACAGGTTGCGATAGGTCTCTTTATGGTTTTTGCCAGGTTTGATGGTTTTGAGCGCAATGATCCGGTCTAGGCTGGTCTGACGAGCCTTGTGGATGTGCGCCATGCCGCCTTCGCCCAGCTTTTTGACCAGGTCGTAATCCACGATGTCCGCAGACGATTGCGCGCCCTTGCCAATGATGTGCGGCTTCAAGTTGATGTCGACACCGGGCGCCAGGGAGTACAACTGGGAATGTTTGACCGTGCCGGAACCGATCTTGACGGTATGCTCCTCGTTGACTGCGGTTTCCATGGGCGGCTTGATGGAATGGGAAGGCGGCAGATCTTCGGGCAAGGCCGTCAGCCAGGCCGTCTCCATGGCTTTCAGATCCGTGGCTCCAGGCGGCTGAGACAGCACTTCCGTTTCGATAGCGGACCCCACCCGTTCGTCCGTCATGTCGTTTTTTTCCGGTTCCTTTTCAGGCACAGCGGTTTCAATATTGCTATGATCCATCGTATTCCATCCATCCAGCCGACTCGGCGTCACAACACGGATATTCCGGCGTGTCGATTATGATTGCGTATTGTTCCTATCCAGAGTACATAGAAATATGATTTTTGCCTAGTGAATTGTAAAGGGAACAGACGATTGACGATGAATACGAGCAGAATTATTGCGATGATATGGGTTGCGGGAGCGAGCTGCGCGAGCCAGTGGAGCATGGCCGAAGAACCGGCGCCCTTGGCGTCGCAACAGGTGCAGACGATCAAATTGATCAACCAGGCTGCTTCTTACGAGCGTCTTAAGCAACCGCTCAAGGCAGCGGAAATCTACGAGCGCATCGTGGAGCGCGAGCCTTTGCGCAAGATCGCATTGGCGCCACGGTTAGCCACCATTTACGCTCAGCACGGGCAGGAGGACAAGGCCTTGACCTGGGCTCGTGTCGTGATGGAGCGGAATCCCGAGCCGCGGGCTTATCTGGCCGGCATTTATACGGTTATGGAGCGCTATGACGAGGCGTCCGGGATTTTGCGCAAGGAACTGAAACAGGCGACCGAGTCGCGCCGCATCATCGTGCTCAACTGGCAACTGGCCGACGTTTACGATGCCCAAAACAAACAGGACCTGGCCGAAGCCTGCTTGGTTCACGCCCGGAAAGTCGCCCATCAGCGGCCTGAGCAAAATACCGCGCTTAAAAGGTTGCAGGAATTCCGGGAAAAATACACTATAGCTGAGAATCAAGAACATGATGCGCGGCGGAATGAAAAACCCGGCCGTATGAGTGCAAACCCATAATCGACTTAACCAATATGCCTGAACAGAGTATGTTAGCTATCGTGTTCGCCGACGTAGCTCAGAGTACGCGGCTGTTTGAGACCTACGGCGATATCAAGGCCCGGCAGGTCATTGCCGAGGCGCTCGATGCCATGGCTGAAATTACCGAGCGCTGCAAAGGCCAGGTCATCAAAACCATTGGCGATGAGATCATGTGCACGCTGCCTGACGCTGATCTCGCGGTCCAGGCCACGAGCGAGATGCAGAAAGCCATCAGCCAGAATCCCAACCTGATTCGGATGAACATTGCCATCCGCATCGGTTTCCATTACGGCGAAGTGATCATGGAAGCCAACGATGTCTTTGGCGACGCCGTCAACGTAGCGCATCGCATGGTCGAAGTGGCCAAGGCCGACGAAATCATCACCAACCGCGAAACGGTTGACCGGTTCAGCCAGGAATGGCAGATGAGTACACGCCGCCTGGGCGATGTCAAGGTCAAAGGCAAGCAGAACGACATCGAGGTGTATGAGGTGGTCTGGCAGGAGGATTTTTCCAACCTGACCCTGGAACCGGACCAGATTTCCCAGTTTCAACAGAACGTCAAAGCCAGCCTGATACTGCATTTCCGCGATCAGGAATTCCGGATGGACGACGATATGCCGACGTTGCGCATCGGACGCATCACGGATAACGACCTGGTCGTGGAACAGGCGCTGGTCTCGCGTTATCATGCCGTGATCGAACTGCGTCGCGGCAAGTTTTTTCTCAAGGATCAGAGCCGCAACGGCATTGGGCTGAAACCTGACCAGGGCGTCGAGATCTTTATTCATCGTGAAGAAATCCCGCTCCATGGCCAGGGCGCTATCAGCTTGGGGCAGGCGGTGTCCAAGAACGAACAGGGGTTGATCCTCTATAAATTGGTTTGATGAAACCGTTGCGCATGTTGCGTAGCGCTATTATGGTGGTATGATGGTGGTATGGTGGTATGTTAAGGATTAGCCGACAGTATACGATTCCTCCATGGAAAAGACATGAAGTGTTCGATCCGGTTGCGGAAGTTACGCTGGGCCAGGATATTGTGGTCGAAACCATCAACTTTCGCACGCCCATTGTCCGCACGCTCGACGATGCCAATCCGGCCAAGTACATGGAGCGCGAGGAGACCGGTCCCATCTATGTCAAGGACATCGAACCCGGCGACGTGCTGGCGATCGAGATCCTGGACATCCGGTCGGAAGGTCATGCCAGCGGGGGCCGACTGGACGAACGCGACGGCAATCCGCTGCTCGAAATCCGCGACGGTTATGTACATTTCCCGGGTGAACTTAAGGCGCCGGTTCACATGATGATCGGCGACATACGGGTTCAGCCCGCAGACAAGGTGCCCAACCCATGGGATAACGGCGGCAACATGGATTTCCGCGACATTGCCGCCGGACATACGCTGCTGCTCAAGGCGGAACGCTCTGGCGGCCTGCTGGTGCTGGGCGATGTACATGCGGTTCAGGGTGACGGCGAGATGGAGGGTGTGGCCGCCGAATGTGCCGCGGAAGTTACGCTGCGCATTCAGAAGGAAACCGATTGGCCTGTTGTGCGGCCCACGGTGCGCAAGCCGTATGCTTTTGTCTCCATTGCCAGCCGGGCCGATCCGCTGGGGTATGTCAGGGCCCGTGACCAGGCTGTCGAGGATGCCGTGCGGATCCTGACCCATATTGCCGGCTGTACGGAACAGGAAGCGCGCCTGTTCGTACGCACAGTCGGACACTTGCGCAACGGCGCGGTCTGGGCCATGGATAAAACCGCACCTGACTGGCAGCGAAACCTCCCACTCACCATCGGCGTGGACGTGCCGCTTTGGATGTAAGGCCATGACTCCGCAACAACCGGTAGCGACCATTCTTATCATCATCGCCATGGGCTATACCACATACCGTGGTTTCAAAGATCCCGCTTTTCACGAGCAATGGGTTTTCTCCTCACATTACATCTGGCGGCGCGGTCAATACTACCGGTTGTTGTCCAGCGCGTTCCTCCATGTCGGCTGGCCGCACTTCATCATGAATATGGTAGCGCTTTATATCTGCGGGAGTTACCTGGAACTGCGACCGAACTTTGGTCCACTGGCCCTGATCATGATGTTGCTGACCTGTGTGGCCGGCGGAAGTTTGCTTTCCCTGCACCTGCACCGGCTCGATGATTACTGGGCCGTGGGCGCTTCGGGCGGTGTGGCCGGCCTGATTTACGCCCTGGTAATGCTTGAGCCCAAGGCCCAGTTCATCCTTTTTCCCATACCCATCCCCCTGCCGGCCTGGCTGTTCGCGATCCTCTACTTTGTGGCCACCTTCTGGCGCATCAAAGTCGGTACGGAGAGGATTGGCCATGAAGCTCATCTGGGCGGCGCCATCAGCGGCTTGCTGCTCATAGCATTGCGGGAACCTGACGTCATTCGCGAAAATCCCTTGCTCTTCTTCACGTTGTTGCTGCTGACGGTTGGCGCGCTGCTGTTTTTTAACCGCATGACACCGTTCTTTTCATTTTCGCGTAAAAGTCGACGCATCAAGACCAGCCGGAAAAAGGCCGACCGCCCCGAGATTATCCTGAACAACAAAGCGTCTGAACAGTGCGATTTCATCGCGTTCCCCAAATCGACGCCCGGGCCGGCTCCGTGGGACGACGATGAAATGTGCGATGCGCTGTTGGACAAAATCGCGCGCCAGGGCATCCAGAGCCTGACCAGCAGCGAACGCAAACTGCTCGAACGCATCTCGGAGCGGAAACGGAAACAGAAACCGAAACCTTGAACCCACCCATGACCATACCACCTATCGCGCCGGCACACCGCCCGACGCCCTGCTCGCCGCGATCATGCGCGAAAAGGATGTCCTGCTGATGGGGTTGCGCAAAACGTCGCATAGCGATTTTAAAAGCATCTGGCGCAAGGGCGGCATTCTGGTTAGGAAAGAATGCGTTTGGTTTTTCGTTTCGCTCATGGTATACGTTCACTTTGCAATCTGAAGAAAGGACCTGGTATATGAAGTTGCATTTTTTTCATGCTTTGCTGATTGCACTGCTGGTTGCATGCCTGGCGGGATGTGAGAACGATAGTGATCATAGCAGCAGCGAACCGATCAGCGGAACCTGGAAGGGGACCGTGGATTCAACCCTTACGGCGCCTGTTCCGACCACGCTCCAACTGACTCAGGACGGCAACAACGTCAGCGGCACCTGGGATGGCTATAACTGTTCTGGCACCTTTGACGGTACCACGTTGACTCTGCATGCGGATATCGCCGGTCTGCAAGTTCAGGCATCAGGCCGTTATGATGGTGTGGATATCGTCGATTTCGAAGGCACGGCCCAATACGGCGGCAGTACGATAAGGCTCTGGGCCACGGGGCCACTCTCCCGCAGCGGGTAGCTAAGGGTCTACAGGAAAATAACCTGCCATTTTGAGGGCCAACCATCCCATCCAGCGGCGTTGCAAAAACTCAAAATATTCCAATATTCTTGCGTTTTGGCACCTGGCTGGGATGGGCAAATTGACACCACAAGGTGCCAATTTGCAGGAATAGTGCGCCACGGCGCGGCGGAACCACAACCAAATCATTTTTTAACCCATCGGTGTCATCGGTGGTTCCTTTGTCGCGAGCCAAGGGCCTTCAATCACGAGAACTTGAAGGAAGAACTCTTATAAAGCCTGCTCATACTGGTGACCTTAAGCAAGTCCTGGGCGAGCAGGCCGCTGACAGTCAGAGAAGCCACGGTCGAGTAGGGCCGAGTACGAGGAGATCGACAAAGATTGCGACAAAGATTGAGACAAAGCTCGCGACAAAGAAGAAAGCAGCCGGAAAACCCTGAATTGCCTAACCGTAATCGTTCACCGAGTGTTCTTGGTTCGAAGCCGTCGCCCCCGTGAACGGTTACGAAGGCCTTTATATTCATGCGCGTCCATTTGCATTCATTCGCGGTTCCCCTCAAAAATTCAATGTTGGATGTTCAATACCTGTGGCCCATGTTGTGACATAAGAATTTAGAACTTGACATCCGCAGCAGTTGATGTTATATACTATTGAGTATTTTGAATGGTTGGAGCTATGACAGGTGGGGAAACGGTTGGTTTTGCGTTTATCATTATGCCTTGGTCGATGGGAGACGTGTGCGTATATGAAAAAAAACAGGCAGACGGTCGCAGTATTCGGGGTTTGGTTCGGACTTGTTCTGGTTCTGAGTTTCGCTGCGCAGGGCTGCGTCGGCGCGGACGATCCGGAAGCGGACAATGGATCGTTGTCCCAAAAAGCGCTCTGTAAAATTACACTAGAGGAGGCTTTGCGGACAGCCCTGGCCAATAACCGCCAACGACCTGCCTCGCGATTTGCCCTGGCCATGGCCGAGGCTAAGCATCGTCAGGCCATGGCCGGTTACTGGCCCCATGTCAGTTTGACCGCAAGCTATATTCATATGGATGAACGTCCCACTTTTCTCTATCCGCCAGACACCATCCATACGCCGGCCCAGACCATGCGGTTCCCGGGCGGATCCTTTATGACGCCACGCATGAGCGTCACCATTCCGGCCAACGCATTTGCTCCTGGCGTGCCAGCCCGGGATTTAGCGCTGGATGTGCCGCAATCCAGGGTTTCAGTGCCTGGACAGACCATTAACGTGCCGGCCCAGCATTACGAGTTACCGCCGCGACGCATTGAGACCATGGATGAGGAATCGGTGATGGGGTCGATCCAGGTCAAATGGCTTTTGTTCGATGGTTTCAAGCGCGAAGCCCAACGCAGCATGGCACGGCATGGCGCTGACGTGGCACGCGAAGTGGTGCGGCGCACCGATCTCGAGGTGACCACCACGGTCCAGCGCATGTATTACGGCAGCGTGCTGGCTCGTATCCTGCACGAGGTCGGCAAGGACACCCTGGTGCGCATGGAAGCTACCCTGCAAATGACAGAAGCGCTGTATAAAGAGGGCAGCGGCACGGTCAAGAAAACCGATTACCTGGATAACAGGGTCATGGTGGAATCGCTGCGCGCTATGGTGGCGTTGCTGGAGAAGAACGAGAAAATGGCCTGTTCCGCATTGGCCTACAGCATGGGCTTGTCCTGGGATGCGAATTTGCAACCCGCGGATGAAGAGCTTCCTCACAACGCCGAAGACCTGCGCCTGGAATCCCTGATCGGCAAAGCCTACCGCTTCAATCCGGACTGGCGCAAAATCGAGGCCGGCTTGCGTGCCGCTCAGGCCGGAATCGCTAAATCGCGCAGTGGTCATTACCCCACGGTGGCCTTGACCGGGTCCGTGAATCGCTGGTGGAACGATTACGAATACGGCTTATCCACCGAAGAAAACGAGGAATCCTGGAATGTGGGCGTACATGTTTCCATGCCGCTGTTTGAAGGGCGACTCACCGCCAACCGGGTGCGCGAAGCCAAGGCTGCACTGGACAAACTGAAAAGCGAGAAGTTCCTGTTGCGCGATGCCATTGCGCTGCAGATCAAGGATGTTTTTCTCTCGCTCGATGCGGCGCAAAAGCAGTATGCGGCTACGTTGACCGCCATGAACACGTCCACGGAAAACCGCAAGCTGAATATCCGCGCTTACCAACATTCGCTGGCGGAAACCGAAGACGTGATCCAGGCCCAGCTCATGGAAGCTTTTATGCAGGCACGGCACTATAAAGTACTTTACGATCATCTTGCCATGCGTGCGGAGCTGGATCGCGTGGTCGGTACTGAAATCTCACGTCAAGTCAATGAAAAAATGGAAAACGCTTTCTAATTCATGCAATATTCTATGGTACATCCTATTATCGTCATCACCACCTTGCTCCTGAGCACAACGCTTATCGCCGGATCGGACAACGAAGAGGAAGCGCCCATGGACCACACGGTTCGCTTCGGGTTCTGGCTGCCCATTCTGTCCGATATCAATCCCAATGACGCCAAGATCGTGACCAAGGTCTGGCTGGAGTCCTGGGGCAAGAATTCAGGTGCGTTCGACACCACGGAAACAGAGCTGTATACCAATTTCGCCACCCTGCGCAACGCGTTTCGCAATGGTGAGATTCACATGGGCATGGTCCATACCATGGATTACTTCAACCTGGAGTCCGATCATATTGTGACGTCCGCCTTTTCCTACGTACGCAGCACGGGCATCGGTGAAGCCTATGTGCTGCTGGTGCACCAGGACAGTCTCTATGGCGAGCTTGCCGATCTGCGGGGCAAGACTATTATGACCAAGAAGTCGGGCTGGGACATGATCACCCACTTATGGATCGACACGCTGTTGCTGGAGCAGGGATTGCCGACCGCTGAGCGTTTTTTTGCCAAAGTGAGTTTTAAGGTGAAACCCTCCCAGTCGTTGCTGCCCCTGTTTTTCCGCCAGACCGACGCCTGCATCGTCACCAAGGCCGAATTCGATGTCATGGCTGAACTCAACCCGCAAGTGGGCCAGATGCTGCGGATTATTGCGCAAACCACCCAGATGCCGCCGATTATCATGTGCTTTTCAACTAGTGCCCAGGCGCGCAAGCGTAAGTTTGTGATCGAAACCATCCCGAACGTGCATAAGCACGCGCATGTACAGCAGATTTTCACCATTCACCGGGTTGATCGTTTGAGCATGGTGACGCCCGAGGATCTGGCGCCGGTGCGCCTTTTAAGCGAACGCTACCAGCGCGCCTGCGAACAGACCGGCGTTGCGCCCGTGCTGCTGAGAGGCGAGCCATGACGACGTTTGACGAAAAACAGCGCGGTTTCGGCATTTTGACCAAGACCGCGCTGTTGGCCTGGCTGGTCACCCTGGTGACACTGACGATCTTCCTGGTGGTGCTCCTGCCCGATCAGCGCAAGGTGTTTCTCGACAACCTGCGCTCCAAGTCACTGGGCATAGTCGCGTCCCTGCGCGATGTCACGGCCAGTGCCGTGGTCACCGAAGATTACAGCGCGGTGGTCGATCATTGCATTCTGCTGCTCAAAGGCGATCAATCGGTGGAATACCTGGTGCTGACCCGCGAAGACGGCTTTTCCCTGGTTCATCTGCAGAACGCCTGGCGCGTGGATAACCTGCCAACTTCCTGGCATATAGACAACCGCGAGCCGATCTGGGGCATCGCGCAGCGCGAATTGATCGACCGGCCCGTATTTCATTACGCTCAGCCCTTCGATTATTCCGGCATCCAATGGGGTTGGATTCATATCGGGCTTTCACTCAAGGCCTACCACCGCAATTTGCGCGATGTCTATTACCGCACGACACTGCTGACCTTGCTCTGCATCCTCTCTGCCCTGGTCGCGTCGCTGGTCTATGCGCGCCGCTTGACCGCACCTTTGCTGCAATTGCGCGAAGCCGTGCACCAGGTGGCCAGCGGCGACCTTTCCGTGCGCGCCGAAGTGCACAGCGGCGATGAAGTGGAAAGCCTGGGTCAGGCTTTTAATAGAATGACCGAGGTTTTGCTGCAGCGCGACAGGATTCTGCAAAGTGTGCGTTTCGCTGCCCAACAATTTCTGAAAAGCGCTGATTGGCACGATGTCATCGACGGTGTCCTGGCTGTATTCGGCAGTTCCGCGCAGGTGAGTCGCGTTTTCCTGTTCGAAAACAGCGGAAAGGAAGACGATCTGCGGTCGAGCCTGCGTTATGAATGGTGCTCGCCAAACATCAGCAGCCAGCTTGACAACCCGGTTTTAAAAAACCTGTCGGTCATGCAGGGCGATTACCGCTTGGTTGCCGAAAAGCTGCTGGCCAACCAACTCGTCTGTTCTATGCTCGCGGATATGTCTCCGGGTCTGCGCAATCTGTTGGAACCGATTTCGGTCCAGTCCATGTTGCTGGCGCCTGTGTTTGTAAGTCAGCGCTGGTGGGGTTTCATTGGTTTGAACGAATGCTGCCGAGAGCGAATATGGACGCTGGCCGAGATGGAGAGCCTGCGCGCCGCTGCCGACACCTTGAGTTCGGCCATCGAACGGCAGCGTGTTCAGGATGAATTGCTCAAAGCCAAAAAAGCGGCTGAGGCCGCCAACCAAGCCAAATCACAATTCCTGGCCAACATGAGCCACGAAATCCGCACGCCCATCACAGGCGTCATGGGGCTGTTGCAACTGCTCCAGCGCTCGCCGCTCAGCACGCGGCAGGAGCATTATATCGATCATGCCCTGATTTCCGCGGAAACCTTGCTGGCCATTGTCGAAGACGTGCTCGATTTCTCCAAAATCGAGGCTGGCCGGTTCTCCCTGGACGAAGTCCGCATTCAGGTCCGCGATGTGATCGACACGGCCATTCGTGTCTCCGCGGAGCAGGCGGAAAAGAAAGAGATCGACCTGGTCACCTATGTTCATCCCGACGTGCCTCGGCGTCTGACCGGCGATCCTGTACGGCTGCGTCAGATCCTGATCAACCTGATTGGCAATGCCGTCAAATTCATGGACCGCGGCTATGTTTATGTTGAATGCCTGTTGCTGGAACAAATCAGCAACGACGTCACGCTGCGCTTCCAGGTTTGCGACACAGGTCCGGGCGTTCCCAAAAACCATCAAACCATGATCTTTGAATCCTTTTCCCAGAGCGACAGTTCCATGAAGCGCCGTCATGGCGGATCCGGTCTGGGCCTAGCCATCTGTCATCAATTGGTGGGGTTGATGCAAGGAAGCATAAGCGTTTTCAGCGATGTGGGCAGTGGAGCAACTTTCACGTTCACCATTAAGCTCAGGAAAAGCCATCATCCCATGGAACAAGCGGTTGCCCGCCACGGTCTAGGCGGCGAAAAGATCCTGATCGTCGATAACTGCGAAAAAGTGTGTCAATGCCTGATGCGTATCCTTACGGAATGGGGGGGCGAATGCGACGCAGCCCAGAATGCGGCTATGGCCCTGCACCGCATGCAAGAGGCCGCGGCCCAGGCAAAACCCTATTCCATGGCTTTGCTCGATGCCAATATGCCCGGCATCGACGGCCTGAAACTGGCATGTATGATCAAAACCGACGATGCGCTGAACCGCACGAAACTCATTCTGCTGGGCGGTTTTTCGCGCACCGAGGAAACAGCGCAGTTGACCAATTTCGTGGCTTCCATATTCAAACCGGTGCGCGCGAACGATCTCTACGATATCCTGGTCAGCGTGGGGCAGGGCGAACATCCGCTGAATGCCATGCAGCCGGAGGAAAAGGCCGCGGTCGAATCAGCCCCGCCTGTGGGCAAAGGACGTCTTCTCCTGGCCGAAGACAATGAAATCAACCGTGAAGTTGCCGAGGCGATGATCAATGAATTAGGATACCTGTGCGAGAGCGTGTGCAACGGATCGGCCGCTGTGGAAAAAGTGCAGACAGAAACCTTTGACCTGGTCTTGATGGATTGCCAGATGCCGGAGATGGACGGGTACGAAGCCACCCGTGCCATCCGCAGTTGGGAGAAAAACGCGGCCGATGGCCGGCGAATACCCATCATTGCCCTGACCGCCCATGTCATGAAAGGTGATCGCGAACGCTGCCTGGAAGCGGGTATGGACGATTACCTGACCAAGCCGCTCGATCAGGAAAAAATCAGCCAGACCATTGCTAAATGGTTCAAGGTTTAACTGGACACGCACTCGGGCGCATCCCCGAGTTAAGAAATCACTCTTGTGATAGGGGCAGAATGAAGCCTCATCTTCGTCGCGATTCTGGTCAACTTCAATTCGACGAAGATCGCGACGCCCGATCGCGACGCAGATTTGAATGAAGTTCGGAGTAAAAAAACAGGAGTTGCCATAGAGCAGCAGTCGGAGATGTGCCACGCACACCATCCCCAAAACTTCTGCTTGTATCGCGTGTCCATCTGCTGTATACTGCATGGCATCGGAAATCACCCCCATGAACGGAGAGTTCTGTTTTGTATTGTTTGAACATCAAGATGGCATGGTTGGCATGCACGCTGAGCGCGAGCGTGAGTTATTCATTGGATCATGGCGTGCCTTGGTCGGCCATGGAAGATCTTCATCCCTCAATCATTGAGGTTTACGGTGAGCGTTTCAAGCGCGACATCAAGCAGGAAGTCGCGTTTTCCAAACGCACGTTCACTGGACACCAGATAGAGGACCGCCTTTTGCTGCGCTGGTATCGACGCATACACGCCTCCTGGTGGGCGCATCTGGAAGTCGGCGCGTCGGATGTGGAGCACGCCGTGGACCCGGCGCCCGTATTCGGAGCCGGGTTCCAGACCAGGCTCGCAAGCCTGCGCGAGTTGGAACTCTGTGCTTTTGCTTCCGGTTCTTACATTGGCGACATCGCATACCGGCACACCTATGATGAGCCGCATACGTACATCGAATCGGAGCGTGATGAACATTACCTGGAAGTCAGCGGCGGTCTTACGGCCAGCGCAGGGCTGCGGCTTTCGCAACACTGGCATATACGGTCGTATGCCGGCCTGGCCTGCTCGCTGCTGCGAGGATGGGGCGAGGAACGCTTTGTGCCGCGATCCGCTCCGACTCAACTCGAGTGCGACAACAGCGTCAACCTCGATCAGGATATCCCTTTGAGTGTCATTGCAGGCGCGGGATTCATGTTGCACGAACGATTCGGTTTGCGTCTGGAAGGTCGCTTCGTGGATCACGAAAGTTATTCGCTGGCCGGATTTGTCTTGTTCTGACGCCCCTTAAGAAAGGAACCAAAAGTGCATTTGTCGCCTTCTAAAAAGCGTATCTACAACCTGGCTTTTGTGCTCATGGCCGGCGCTTTGACACTTGTGGCGGATGAATCGTCTCCCGATTATGGCCTGTGCCTGAAAACCTCCTGGTTCAAATGGCGTGAATTCGATGACAACGACAAACAGTTGCTGGAAGAGCAAGGTCCGCTGTTCAGCCTGGAATTGCAGCGCGGTCTGCCCAACGAGCAACGCTATGGCTGGGCCTATCGGGCCGAGCTCTTTCTGGGTAAAGTCGATTATGACGGCGCTACGCAGCAGGGGATCCCGACCCAAAGTCGCACCCTGTACATGCGCTTGAAGGGAGAAGCGGATTACGGCTTTCGCCTCGGCGGGCAAGGCCGGTGGCAGCCGTATGCCGGTTTCGGCGTGCGGAGTTGGCTGCGCCGCCTGCAGGATTCGCGCGAGGCCACCGGTTATTCGGAATACTGGTCAACCCTTTACGCCCAGACAGGTGTGCGCTGGCAACTGCCCACCCGGCCCGGCATCCACCTCGGGTTCAGCGTCAACCACGCGTTATATAATTACGTGCATTACGATTTTTCAACCATCGACGACCTTGACAACACGCAACTCGAACCTGGCACGGATTGGTCGTGGCAAGCCGAGAGCGGCGTGGGCTGGGAGCGCTGCTTCCTTGTATTGCGCTGGGAACAGCATGCGTTCGGTAAATCCGACGCCAAAAACGTCAGGGACCAACTCGTCTGGCAGTGGGCTGCCGAAGAGCGTCAACTCTCGCTGGTTCTGGGTATTCCTTTGTAGCAAAACACGGCCATGAATTGTCATTTTTTAGAAATTTACCGAAAAACGATTGAATCCGTTTAAATTGCTGGTATGATCTATTTATACACAGGGTACTGAGGGATATTTATGGCCGGCTCAATCATATTAGAAGTTACGCGTGGACCGATGAAAGGGCTGAAATTTCAGTTCAAAGAACCGGATAAATTCTGGTTTGGCCGGTCCAAGAATTGCAACCTGTGCATTCGTGACGATCCTGAAATATCGCGCTACCATTTTTTCATGGAAATCACGCCGCCCGAAGTTTTCATCCGCGACCTGGGCAGCCTGAACGGGACCTATGTCAATGGTGAGAAATGCGGCGGTCGGTCGTTGAGCGAATCCCCGAAAGAAGGCTCCAGCAAGCAATTTCCCGAAGTTTATCTCAAGAACGGAGACCGGATCGAGGCAGGACAGACCGCATTTGCCATCAAGTTTAAGGAAGAGACGTTTGTCCAGCCACCCGAAGAACTGGAACCGCTGCAAGAGATTGCGCCTGAGACAAACACGAGGTCAGAGCTGCCAGAGGAAGCTGCGCCGGAGCAAAAAGCGACGCCGCCCATGGAGCTGGAGGTTCAGAAACCAGCCCAGCGCGCCATGGACGAAATAGAATATGACGAAATTGACGCCGCCACCCTGAGCGTGCCGGTCAATCAACTGGATCAAGCGATAAAACAGGCCACGGATGGAACCATGGCTGAAACCGCCGCCAAATCCCCTGAGCATCCGGTCAACTGCGTGATCTGCAAAAGCGAGGTGTCGGAGGAACTGTATGAACCGCGAGACGGCTCGTATATCTGCAGCCAATGCCGCAAAGACCTGATGCGCGCCAACAACCTGGATAATCTGAGCCAGGTGTTGCGCATCAACGAGCAGGTCGACCGCCTGCTCAACCTGCCCAAGCTGTGCCATTACGTGCTGGAAAAGAAGATCGGCGAAGGCGATCTGGGGGCGGTTTACCTGGCGCTGCGCAAAAAAGACCAGAAATGGGTTACGCTCAAAACCATCTTTTCCCAAATCCCGACCGATGAACAGAGCCGCAAACGTTTCCTGCGCCAAGTGGTGATGACTGCCATTTTCATGCATCCCAACATTGTCACGCTCTACGATTACGGTTACGAAGGCGGCGTATTTTATATCTTGATGGAGTATTGCGAACTGGGCTGTCTGCGCAAATTGATGGAGCGCAAGGGCGGCAAGATCGATTGCCAGCGCGCTTTGCCCATCATGTTGCAGACGCTGATGGGGCTCGAGTACGTGCACAGCAAAAATATCGTCCACGGCAGCATCAAACCGGAAAACATCCTGCTGGTCAAGGACCGTCAAGGTAAGATCACGGCCAAAGTTTCGGATGTGGGTCTGGCCGCCTTTTTCGCCACCCTGGGTTTCTGGGGCACGGCCAATGGCGCTCCTCCGTTCGCCAACCCCTATGTGCTTGCGCCCGAGTACCTGGAAAACCTGCAAAACGCCTGTATGGAATCCGATATCTGGAGCATGGGCGCTACGTTTTACTACATGTTGACCGGCCACTATCCCCGCGATATCGACCGCTACCATCTGCCGTCCCGCAAGCAACTGCTCAAGGCCGAGATCGTGCCGGTCCGCGAATGGGAAGAAAATATCCCGCAGCCGCTGGCGGAAGTCATTGACAAGGCCCTTGCCCTCCGGATCAACGAACGCTACACCCAGGCCGGCCAGATGCGCGAGGCCATAGAGGCGCTGCTGTAGAACCTCGGCATAATCGTTCTCCCGATCTTCGGCGACATCCTATTCGTCCCGCGCTCTCTACAGCGCCGATGAGAATCGGGGTGGAATACAAAAAAATGAAAATCCTGAAAATAATCTGGGGCCGACGTTTCATATAGGGCTTGAAATGACAACATTATCGGATGCTGAACTCATAGAACAAATTCGCCAGGGCGCTGACTGGGCGGCGGCAACCTTGTTGCGGCGCTATCAGGATGGAATCATCGGTTATTTGTTCATGATGGTACGCAACCACCAGGATGCTGAGGATGCAGCGCAGGAGGCTTTTATGGAAGCTTTGCGATCATTGAAACACTACCGTGAGCAAGGACGTTTCAAATGCTGGCTCTACAGAATCGCCCAACGCCAGGGCATGAAAATTCTGCGGCGCCGTAAAAACCGGCCCCTCAATGAAGCGGACCTCGCCCATGAGCACATGCACCACGATTGGCCCGACGATGCTCCCGGCCCGGCAGCAAGCCTGCAGGACAGGGAATCCATCCAGAAACTGCACGATGCCATGGATTGCCTGACCGATCACGAACGCCAGGTCGTAATGTTGCGCATCCAGTCGGAAATGCCGTTCCGCGAAATTGCGCGGATCATGGCTTGCCCGCTCAACACGGCCTTGGCTCGCATGCATACGGCAACCATCAAGTTGCGCCAGGCTCTACAAGGCGTATACGCATGAGGAGAAAAGCAATGAAATCGACAAGCTGCAATGCCCATGAAACGATTTTGCTATGGAGCGGCGAACTTGCCCCTGCCGATGAGGCGCGTGTCAGGACCCATCTCGCCCAATGCGCAGACTGCCAGGCCCTGATCGAGGACCTGGACCTGGTCGGCGAGCATGTGCGCGACCTGCCACGGATCGGTCCCCGAAAAGAACTGGTTGCTGCGGCGCTGGAATGCCATCGCCATTCGCCCATTCGCTTCCCGTTCCGGACGCTGGCTGTCGCGGCTGCCGCGATCCTGTGTGTGAGCGGTTGGCTGTTCTTCCGGTTGACGCTCGGCGTCACGCCCGTCATGA
>CAZOLK010000051.1:0-28682 GCA_964580325.1 uncultured Verrucomicrobiota bacterium
GATCCTGAACGTCGGCGGCCGGGCCCTCTGAGCGGCGGCGCGGGGGCGCCGGCCTGGGGCGTGATGCGGTCCGTCTGCGACTGATGCGTCGCATGGCGCCAACACCGGCCGCGGCCTTGAATTTGCTGATGATCTCGTCTGCTACCCGATCCAGGTTGCTGCTGACCGTTCCGTCCGGTTTGGCGATATAATCGAACGCGCCCAGTTCCAGCGCTTCGAACGTGGTTGATGCGCCGGTGTGGGTCAACGACGAAATCATGACCACCGGACAGATCTTCTCCTCGTTGACGATCTGTAGCACGCTCAACCCGTCCAGCTTGGGCATGTTGATGTCCAGCGATAACACATCCGGTTTCATTTCGCGGGTTTTAGTGACCGCATCCTCACCGTCGCGTGCATACCCGATCACCTCGAATGCGGGATCTTTTTCAAGCATTTTGATCAAAGTGCGGCGCATGAGCGCGGAATCATCCGCCACCAGAACTCTGATTTTTTTGTCAGCCATAGCCAAACTCCATAAAAAATACAAGAATGATAAACGTAATGAAATAATGAATAAGATACGAATTTTTTACCCATATCCATCAATGCCCGAGCTGTTTATCCTCTGGCATGTGCGGTCAGCGCGCAGATCGCGACAGTCCGGATGTCCTCTGGAACCTATCCATATCCGTTCCGCGATCCACGCCTGTTTTATTCCGCGCTGTCCTTATCTGGAATCTCTTTTTTGGCGGTTGACTTGGCACGTGATCGCGAGCCGTTCTTCCGAACCGGCTGTTTCGGCGGTTTGGCAGGTTCCGCGGCCTTGGCTTCCGCCTTGGTGCGGGACTGGTGCAAAATGCTTTCCACATCCAGGAACACGATCATGCGCTTGCCGTCATCCACCTTCGCAATGCCGGAAATGAAACGGTCCTTGCCATCGCCATCCACGGCTTTGGGCGGCGGCTCCACGTCGCGGTTGGCGATGTTCAACACCTGGCTCACGCTGTCTACACGCAGCCCGGTCTTGGTGCCGTCCAGGTCGACGATGATGATCCGTGTGCGATCATCCGTATCCACCGCGGGCATGGCAAAATGCGACCGCAGGTTGATCACCGGGATCACCTCGCCGCGCAGGTTGGTCACACCCTCGACAAAGGCCGGAACGCGCGGAATGCGCGTGATTTTGGTGTAGCGGTCGATCTCGCGGATCTGCGCGATCGGCACGCCAAACTCCTCCGCGCCCAGCTTGAACGTGACCAGCAACTGCTCGTCCATCTCGCGCTTCTTCTGCCCCTCTTCGTTCTTGTCAACGACCGCTATGTCGCCATTGCCATTGAGCGATTCCTCGACGACCTGCATATCTTTCGACTGCAGCAACTTGCCCGAATCCAGAATCATGATCAACCGCTCGCCATCGTTGAGCTTGGCAATGCCGGCCAGCTCCGCGTTCTGACTATCGCTCAATTGCGGCGCCGGATCGGTGCACTCGTTGGGCACATTCAGCACTTCATTGACATGATCCACGACCAGCCCCAGCAGCGTGCCGTTGGTGTCTACCACCACGATGCGCTGGTCTTCGGCAATAGCGCCGGCCACCATGTCTTCAAATCGCTGCTGGGTATGAATCACATCATCCAGCAGCGGCGCCACAACGCTCTTGAACGCACTGGCGGCTGCCTCGGCATCCTGGTTCTTGTTCAGAAAATCGGCCACGGTTTTCTGTGCTTTTTCGTTGCTGGCGCGCAGGTGCGTGATGCACTCGGTCAGCTCCTCGCTGGAACTACTCACCTGGCTCAACCAATGGCGCAGTTTTTCAGGCGCATGGGTCTTGGGCGCATCCACCTCGGGGTTCTCGCTCCAGGTGACCAGGGCCTCTTTCCACAAGCCGTAACCTTGGCGCAGACGCTCGCAGCAGGCGCGCAACTCATCAGCCAGCAGCGGCTGATTCATGACCAGGCGCAGATCCACGATGGGCAGCAGCTTGCCGCGCACCGTCAGCACGCCCAGGAGATAGCTGGGCGCTTCCGGAATCTGGCGTGCCGGTTTGACGCGCAGAATCTCGCGTACCTTGTCGATGGGGAACGCATACTCTTCGCGCGCCACCTTGAATGTCACCATCTGGGTGATGTCCTGGGTGGCCTGGTCGCTGACTTCGTTGAGCTGTTCCTGAACCGCACTGCCTTCGGCGCGCGCCTGGGCTGCCTGGATCTGCTCCAGGTTAGCCTTGCACACTTCGACCGCGTTGAGCACAATGATGATCCGCTTGCCGTCCTCCAGCTTGACCACGCCGTCGAGATACTCTGAACTGACCTCGCCGATCACGCTGGGCGGCGGCTCCATATTGGAGGCGGAGATGCGGTCGACCTGCCTGACCCGGTCCACGCGCAAGCCGGTTTTCTGACCGTGCAGGTCAATCACCAGCAGACGCGTTCGATCCGTCTCATCCACGCGCTCCATACCGAAGCGCGTGCGCATGTCGACAATGGGCAAGACCGTACCGCGCAAGTTGGCCACTCCGTCCACATATTCCGGAGTCAAAGGAACACGGGCGATATCCGGAGGTCGGATAATCTCTTGGATATCCATGATATCAAACCCGAATTCTTCGTCCCCGAGCGAGAAGGAGACCAGTTGCATTTCGTCTTTCTGGGTCTTGACCTCGTCTAATTGCTCGGTTGTATTTTCCATTGCTATCCTTTTTGATTGATTGAAAGCGTTTCTTCAACGAGCAGGCCCAAGCGCTTAACCATTCTGCAACTCATCCGCCTGCGAAGCGATATCTTCGACTGCCTGGGCGATTTCCTGGGCTGCCTTGGAACCCTCTTCGGAGGCCACGGCTGCCTCGGAGGAGGCGCGGTTCATCTGCTCGGCCGCGGAACTGATCTGCTCGCTCGCCTTGGCTGCCTCTTCCAATGCTTTCAATGATTCCTGAGCGCCCTGTTCAATCTCGCTGATGTTTTCGTCCAGGATAGAGATATCTTTGCCGATCGATTGCAGGTTGCTTGAGGAAATACGCGCACGTTCTACTTCCTGGGCCGCGGTCTTGCCGGACAATTCGATATCGCCGGCCACCTTGTCGATCTGCAACTGGATCGCACGCACCATATCCTTGATCCGGTCCGCGTTCTCACTGCTCTCGTTGGACAGGGAGCGGATGTCGCCGGCCACGACAGAGAAACCGCGGCCGTATTCACCGGCGCGCGCTGCTTCCACGTTGCCGTTGACCGCGAGCATGTTGGTCTGAACCGTAACCATCACAATGGCGTCCACGATCTTGTCGATGGCCCGGGTCCGGTCACTCAATTCCTGTACGTTCCTAGCCGAACTGATCGAAGATTCCGCGGCATTGCCGATTTCTTCGATCAGGTTCTCCACATTCGTACAGTTGCGCTCCAGCAACTCGCGAATGGAATTCACCCGCTCCACGCCGACACGTGCGCGGTCGGACATACCCTTGGATGCGGCATTGAGTTTTTCACCCAGTTCCATAGAGGTCTGCGCAGATTTACCCTGTTGCGCCGCAGCCTTGCTGATCTGTTCGATGGCAGCCGCGATCTGGGTGGCGGCCGCACGCACTTCTTCGGCGTTGGCTGACAACTCCTCGGCGCTGGCAGCCAGTTCTTCGGCCGATTTCTGCGCGTTGGTCGACGTTTTCAGCGTTTCCGCCTGGTCGTTCAGCATGCTGGCTGCATCGCCCATTTCGGTGAACGCCTTGGCTTGCTCCTGGACCGCCTTCAACGCTTCGTTACCGGCCGATGACGCTTCTTCCGAGGCTGAGGCGATTTCCTCCGCGCCTTTCAGATAAGCGGCAGCCCCGGCATTGGCCTCTTCAGCATTTTGCAAAATTTCCTGGGTTCCGTCCATCACCTTGGCAAAATCGTCGACAATCTGGCTCAGGTCACTGTTGATGACCTTGGCTTTTTCGACTTCTTCCTGCCCTTTTTTGCCGGCAGCTTCGGCATCGTTGGCCACCACACGGACTTGCTCTTGGATCTCGTTGACCACGTCCTGGATGCCGCGCGCACTCTTCTCGCTGATCTCGGCCAGGTTGCGCACCTCGTCGGCCACCACCGCGAAACCTTTGCCATGCTCACCGGCGCGCGCCGCTTCAATGGCCGCGTTCAACGCCAGCAAGTTGGTCTGGTCCGCGATGCGCGCCACCGCGTTTACGATCTTGCCAATCTCGTCGGACTGGCGTTCCAGTTCCTGGATCATCTTGGCCGAGTCGATGTTAGCCTTGGCCGCGGTCTGCACCCCTGCGATCAAGCCTTCAATCTCGCTCGTCGTGGTTTTAATCAAATCCTGCAGTCGCTTGCAGTTCTTGATCGATGTTTCGGCGCGTTCATTGGCCACGGTAGCGGATCTATCGATCTGGTTGATCGCCGCCCTGGACTCTTCCGCGGCCGCGGAAGCCTGTTCCGCGCCTGATGCGATTTGCTGCATGGTTTTTTCAAGTTCATCGATAGCGCCCCCCGCCTGGGTCACCGCGCTGCTGACCTGCGAGGTGGCTACCGTTAATTTCTCAGCCACGGCCTGGGCCCGGGCCAATGTACGTGCGCGAGCGCGCTCCTCGGCTTGACGCCGTGCGGCCAAGCGACCATCATCTCTTTCTTTCGGTTCATTAGAGCCGGATCCCACCTTCCCTCTTACGGGCTCATTTGGAGCGGCAAGTGTCTTCGTCATTACTTCCTCCACGGATTTGTTTTTTTCATTTCAAACACACAGGCAGCCGTATCCATCATCCCAGCTCACCTGAACTGAAACTGCCTATTTCTGTGCAAGGTCTCCCTGCATAAAGCGTGCCGATATGCGATTCTGGCAACAAAAAAAATGCGCCACCCGGCAACACGCCCTATCTCGCACATGAACACGCCCTATCTCGCACATGAACACGCCCTTAGCCCGTTGTCATCGCATCATGCCCAAAGCTGGTTACTTATTGACCAGGGTGGTTAGAAAAGTACCGGTCGGCATGCTTTTTGCCGGTTGGAAAATATACTTCTTTACGCTTTACATTTGTTTTTTGCACATTTTTGTGTTAATAAATATTTATGATAAATAAGTATGAGTTCGGTTGTTTTTGTTTTTTTGCCGATTAGTGTTATGGAAACCGCAATACTATTGATCGAAGGTAATCGTGTATCTGCGGCCATGTTTCGCGAAATGCTGGCTTCTGCGGAATACACGTTGACTTGGGTTCCTGACGGGTTACAGGGATTGAAGTTGGCCCGGGAAAACAATTTTGACATGGTCTTCGTCGATATCCAACTGGCTGGCACGGATGGTCTCGAATTGCTGCGCAATCTGCGCCGCCATTGCCCCGCGTTGACGATCGTGGTTATTTCCGCCCATATCGACAGCGCAGCTATCATAACCGCCACCCGCTTTGGCGCCTACGATTACTTGGAAAAACCGATCGATCACGAGAACTTGATCCGACTGATTGATCGCGTGCAAGGCAAGATCGATGACCGATCTGACCTGGCTGTCGGCCTCGACGAACACAAATCCACGCTGGTTGGTCAGAGCCGAACCATGCGCACAGTATATAAGGAAATAGGCCGCATCGCAGCCCTGCCTGTCACGGTGCTGGTCAACGGTGAAACCGGAACTGGCAAAGAACTGGTGGCGCGCGCCATTCACGAATTCAGCGACCGCGCCGACCAACCTTTTGTGGCCATCAACTGCGCCGCGATCCCCGAATCGTTGCTGGCCAGTGAATTATTCGGTCATGAACGCGGCGCTTTTACCGGCGCTCATACCGCGCGCAAAGGGAAATTCGAACAGGCGGACGGCGGCACCCTGTTCCTGGACGAAATCGGCGATATGGACCACCACCTGCAAGCGCGGATATTGCGTATCCTAGAGGATCGTTCGTTACAACGCCTCGGCGGCAATGGTCGTTCCACGCGCATCGATGTGCGCATCATCTCCGCCACCCACCGCAACCTACCAACCATGATTCAAGACCATACGTTCCGCGAAGACCTCTACCATCGCCTGGCCGTCTCGGTCATTACCCTGCCGCCATTGCGCGAGCGCCGCACCGATATCCCGCTATTGATCGATTTTTTTCTCAAGCGCTACATGAAGCAGTTCGGCATGCATTGCCCAGGCATGGATTCGCGCGCAGTGGAATACCTGAGCCGCAAAACGTGGTCCGGCAATGTGCGCGAACTGGAAAACTACGTACGCAGCGCATTGGTACGTGCGCGCGGTTTGGCTATCACCTATGATTTGCTGCGCGAAATCGATGGCATCCTGGCAAAAAACAGCCCGAAACAGAAGATCACCGTTCCATCAGCCCTGCCCGCGGCTGAACAGACGGCTGAACCAGTCGAAACGCCTGCCATGACCGCACTGCCCATACCTGCAAAACCCCGGCAAAGCGAGCCTGCCCGTGACCCAGCCGATGAAAATGAAGATTTATTAGATAGATGGGTACGAAAAATGCTTGATCAAGCTGAGCATGACCATGTACGGCGTAGAGCTATGGACTGCCTGGATCGTGTGCTGATCCGCTATGCCATGCATGAGTCTCGGGGCAACCGCACTCGGGCCGCCAAGATGTTGGGCATCAACAGGCTAACTTTGCGCAAACGGCTCAGTGATCTGGGTATCGAAGTGAAAAGCGTTTTGAAAGTACGTGGCATGGAACAGATGGTATTGGATATTTAATTTATATGGATGTGCTGATTGTAGACGACGAGGCCGACTTCATCGATGTGTGCATACGCCTGCTCGCGCGTGAACCTTACCGTATCGAAGGTGCGCAATCAGGTGAACAGGCGCTGGCCAAGCTGGCAGACAAGACCTATCATGTACTTGTCAGCGATATTCGTATGCCCAATATGGATGGCCTTGCACTCATGCAAAAGGTTCAGTGGCTCTACCCGGAAACAGCCATCGTTGCCATCACGGCCCATGGCGATATCGACCTTGCTGTACAGTGCATGAAATACGGCGCGCTGGATTTTCTGCAAAAGCCTGTGGGCTCAGCTAAACTGCGCGAAACACTGGCATCCGCCATGCAATCCCGCCGCACTTCGGATATGCTTGCAGAAAACCGCGATAGCCTGGATCATCAGGTCTCTACCCGTGTCATGGAGGTGTTTATCGAGGATACGGCCCGTGTCCTGGACGAGATGGAAATCCATATCCAACGCCACGAATACGGCAACGTGCGCGAACTGGCCCATTATCTCAAGAGCAGTTGCTGTACGATTTACCGCATGGGCATGGACATGGTCGAACTCTGTGTGCAGCTCATGCACATGGATGAGTACGTCACAGAGCAGACCTGGCAACTCAAACGGTGTAACCTGCTAGACCTTTTTCAAGCTGTTCCACAAGGGAAATAGCATGGATATGAAACGTTTATATATAGAAAGAGGAGGTTGAGATGGAACCACACGCCTATCTAAAATCAGGCACCAACGAGTTGAAGATCATGGAGTATTCGACCAGCGGCGTTCACTTTGGACTCAACATTCTGAAGACCAGCCGCGTGGTCAGCCTGCCGCCCAAGCTGCACCAGCCCGGCAATATGCACCCCGCGGTCATTGGCCTGATGAACGATCACGGGATCATCGTGCCCGTGATCGACCTGGCCCTGTTCTTGAAGTTGAAAGATAAACATCCGGACGAACACGAACTGCGCGGGCGCATCCTGATCACCGAGTTCTTCGGCCAGGTCAACGGCTTTCTGATCGATGCTGTGCACTATGTTCACACCATCATGTGGGAACGTGTATTCGACGCGGTCGAGATCATGGGCAACCTGGTGGGCAAATACGTGATTGGCATTGTGCGGCCCGACGAAGAAAAAATGATCCTGCTGCTCGATTACGAAAAGATCATTCTCGATTTGAGCCCCGTCATCGAAGCCAATGAGCGGCAGAAAATGGACCATGAGATACACGGCGAAAACCGCAAATTGCTGATTGCCGAGGATTCCACCGCAGTACGCGACATGTTGGCCGTGGAACTGAGCGATATGGGCTTTGAGGTGCTGATCGCCAAGGACGGTCGGGAAGCATGGCGCATCTATGAACAGAACCGCGATCTCGCCATGGTCGTTTCCGATGTGGAAATGCCCCAACTGGAAGGGTTGAGCCTGACCAAAATGATCAAGGACGACAATCCCCAGATGCCGGTCATTGTCTACTCGTCCATTGGCGACATTGGTATGAAAAAGCGGGCCGAAGACGTACAGGCCGATGCCCATGTCACCAAGCTGAATGTCAAAGAATTGATGGACGTAACGCGAGAACTGTTGTCATGAGCAAAGCCGAACAACCAGCCCAGGACCCTTTTCTGACCTACCTGGTCCATGACCTGGAACCGGCCATGGCCTCGTTTCAAACCTTGCTCCGCTTGCTCAAGCAGAAACGCTACGCCCCAGACAACCCGATGCACGGCAAGCTGGTGCATAGTTGCGACGCGGCCCTGCAATTCAGCCTGGGGCTGTTGCGCGACATGCTCGAATTCTCCAAGATGAAACGTATGGACTGGCCTGTACATCCCGCATCCTTTGCCTGGTCGGGCCTGTTCGACGAATGCCTGGCGCTCGCGTCAGTGCTCGCCGCGGACCGGGAGGTCGCCATCAACGGCCATAGCCTGGATACGGCGGATGAGTTCATGTCCGATGCCTGCATGATCAAACGCATTGTGGTCAACCTGCTGACCAATGCCATCAAAAACGTCGACCGCGGCGACAAAGTGCAGTTGCGCTATACCAGAACCGACAAAGGCGCACTGATCCAAGTGGAGAACAAGGTGGACGGCATGGACGAGGCGTTTTGCAACAGAATTTTCGATGAGCATGTGCAGTTGCCTGCGCACGATGGCAAGCGCGCTTATCGCGGCGTCGGCCTGGGCTTGAGCTATTGCCGCGCCGCCTGCGAAAGATTGCGCGGTAGCATTGCCGCCGAACTGCACGACCAGGGACGGCGCTTGCGTATGGTTCTCGAACTGACTCCATGGCCATCGCAAAGCAACGGTCCTGTGGATGGAGGCGAAGACTGAAATGCTGCACCAGATCAACATCCTGCATATCGAAGACAGCCCAATCGACAGCGCCTTGATCAAAGGTATGCTAGAATTGGACGAGCAGCAGCGTTTCACCTTGGAAAACGCCAAAAGCTTTGCCGAAGCTTGCCAGTTATTCATCCGAAACAAGTACTCGTTGATCCTGTGCGACTTGAACCTGCCCGACATCATGGGCCGCGACACCGTGATCAACTTGCAGGAATTCGCAAAGTCAACGCCGATCATCATCCTGACCGCCAATGACGATGAGGCATTCAGTCGTGAAATGGTGCAACTGGGTGTACAGGATTACCTGGTCAAAGGACATTTCAACTCTGATCTGCTCAAGCGCGTGATCTACTATGCCATCGAACGTTTCGAGGTGTTGAAAAAACTGGAACGCAAACAGGTCCAACTGGCCCATGCCGGGCGCCTGATCTCGCTGGGCGAAATGTCCGCTGGCCTGGCCCACGAATTAAACAATCCCCTGCAGATCATCCGCTCCGCCATCGATTTAATTGAAGTCACCTTTCGCGAACCCGACTGTGACGATGACGAGATCCAGTTGATGATCGATCGCATCAAAAAACATGTCACACGGGCCAGCAATATCATCAACAACATGCGCATGTTTGTGCGCCAGGGCAACATTGGCGAAACCCATACGGTCAACCTGCGCGAAGCCATCCTGCAGGCCATGAACTTCATGCGTCAGCGTCTCTACCAGCATAATATCGATTATCGCGAGGAATTGGCGCCCAAACCCTGGCCGGTCAAAGCCCATACGCAACGCTTTGAACAGGTGGTGATCAACTTGGTCAGCAATGCTTTTCACGCCATCGAATCCAAGGTCTATCAACGTGGAGAACCGCGCCAACTGACCATTACCCTGCAAAACATAAGGCAACTGCCCGCTTATATGACGCAGTCGGACAGCAAACAAGACGCGTGGGTGCTGATGGAAGTGAGCAATAACGGCAGCCCCATGAGCGAGGAGCAGCAAATGAACTGCTTCGAACCGTTTTACACGACCCGTACCGAAGGCATTGGCCTGGGCCTGTCCATCGCTTCCTCGCTGATCAGGGATTTCAACGGCATCATCGATGTCTGTGCGCGCGATGACCTCACCGTGTTTGGCGTAGCCCTGTCGGCCATAGGACAAACAGATTGAATTCAGCCCAAAGGGGTATCCACGTAACAAGGCGACCCGGATAGATCAGAACAAACATTCATGATCTATGGCGACCACAACCCGGCGTCTGCGTTTGCCATAGGTGATGATCCCTTCCATGGGTTCGACGAAATCATCGATGCTCTTGATCCGACCGTCGAACACCGCGGTGTTGTTGAGCGTGTGCTTTAAACACGCGTTTTTCCAGCCACCAGTAAAGATGACCTGACGCAAATAGCGGAACTTGACCAGGATCGCACGCAACCGCTCCGACTGGGCATTGACGTTATCGCCGCTGAAACAGGGCACAAAATCGACACGGTCGCTGAACTCCCGCAGAAAGTCCGGCAACTCGGTATCGTTCTGTTGCAAGCCAAGTATAATAACCGCCATCTCACGGAAGAGCTGACTCTTGATTTTGCGCTTCAAGAGGGTAATATACCCCTTCGGATCCGTGATCACTTTACTGCACGCCAGCGCGAACTCATCGGGATGGACCACCACGTAGGCTGTGACAGGCCCCTCGTCCACACCTGATCTGGTCCGATCACTCATCATGCTTTCCGATAATAATACTTATGCTTTACGCGAAAATCAAGATCCGGGACATAGTTGGTGATCGGATAAGCCAGGCTGAGAAACAGGTAACCGCCCGGCGCCAGGCTCTCGTACAACGCACGGATGACCCGTTGCTGCGCATCCATGCTGAAATAGAAAAGCACATTCTTACAGAAGACAAAGTCAAAATTGCGCATGGCGCGCAAACTGGCAAAATCGGTCAGGTTCAAACAAGAGAACTGGACCATCTGCTTGACGATCGGTTTGACCGCATAACCTTTGACGCCGTAATCGCAATACCGGTAGCTGAACGATTCGGGCAGCGTGCGCTCCAGCTCGCGGCTGTACACGCCTTGCCGGGCGATCTCCAGGTAATGGCGCGAGATGTCCGTGGCCGCAATCATGTAGCGCCACGTCTCGTTCCGCCCTGCGTCAAGCATCAGCATGGCCAGCGAATAGGGCTCTTCGCCCGTGGAACAGCCGGCGGACCAGGCCTTCAGCAACTGGCTGCCACGAACACGCTTGGTCTGCTTGACTTCAGGCAGACACTCCTCGACAAACACTTCCAGTTGACGCTGATCCCGAAAAAAAAAGGTTTCGTTGACGATCAGCAACTCCAGGAAATACTGGAACTCACCCTCGAGTCGCTGGTCCGCGGCCAGCAATTGATAGTATTCGTCAAAGGTCAGATCAAGTGCGCTCATGCGCTTTTGCAGACTGCTGGACAGGCCATATTGTTGCTTGGCCGCCATCTCGATGCCGGTGCGCATCTGTACCAGGGCGCCGACGGTTTCGATATCTTCAGCAACAGGTTTACGATAAGGCATAATATATTCCTTTGGAAACAATTCACTATACGTCTATTTGATATAATTGCAAGCCTTCCGATCAGCATTTTGGCCAGGCTGATGGGCTTGCACATATAGTCTTGCATACCCGCGGCCATGCCTTGCTTGCGGCTCTCTTCCAACGCATCCGCAGTCATGGCGAGATATATGGCGGGTTCGCAGGCGCCGTAAGTTGGTGGCCCTTTGGACCGACGAGATGGCAACGTGATTAAGGAGAGCATTTCCAATTTTAGTGAACGATTACGGGCGACAATTACGGCCAATTAAATAAATAACCTTTTCGTTCTTTTTTTATCATGCTAAAACCAAAGGATCATATGGAAGTTGTCATCATATGTTTTGGGAATAAGCGGATGTGAGAGGCTGAAAATCCTTGTGTCCCCAGTTCGATTCTGGGTCTCGCCACCACATTTTTCCCACGCTTTATTTCACCAAATGGACGGACTTGAGGACATGATGAAGAATACGGAATTATACAGACAGCTTGTTGCACATCACCGCCGGCAATACCAGTGCGACCCTTATCTAGTGGCCTATGCGCCCGGTCGCGTTGAGGTACTGGGCAATCATACCGACTACAACGAGGGCTTCGTGCTCTCCGCTGCCATCGATACCGGCATTTTATTCGCGCTTTCCGAATCGGTTCGGGACCATTGCCGGCTTTTCTCGGTCAACATGAACGAACAGGTGACGTTTACCCCCGAATCCATTGAGCCGGACCTCCAGGCCGCGGCAGGCTGGAGCAATTACAGCAAAGGGGTTTTTAAACTGATCCAGGAGCGCCGGAAGCCGGATCGCTGTTTTGACGCGACTTTGTGCAGCAACCTGGCCATGGGCGCCGGTTTGTCCAGTTCGGCGGCCATTGAAATATCCACGGCTCTGGCCTTGAGCACGTTTTATGGTTTGGACATCGATCTCCTCGATCTAGCGAAAATCGGTCAGCGCGCGGAGCGCGAGTACGCAGGTGTCAGTTGCGGGCTGCTCGATCAACTCACCAGCTTGTTCGGTCGGCACAATGCCCTGGTGTACACCGATTTTCGCAGCCTGAACGTGAAACCCGTGAACATGCCGGAGCAGATCGTGTTCCTGCTTTGCAACACCAAGGTCAAGCATAGTCTGGTGGATTCGGAGTACAATGAACGCCGCGCTTCATGCGAAAAGGCGGCCGCATTCTTCAATCAAGCGCGCGACCGCGAGATCAAGGCCCTGCGTGACGTGACTTGGGCGGAATGGGAAGCGCACCAAAACGCTATGGATCCCATGCTGGCCAAGCGCGCCGCTCATGTGATCGGTGAAAACGAGCGCGTGCGCAAAGCGCTCGATCTGCTCGAACACGATGACATGAAAGCGTTCGGTGAGTTGATGTTCGCCTCGCACGAAAGTTCGATTACGTATTTCGAAAACTCATGCCCTGAGCTGGACTTCGTGGTCTCATGCGCCCGTGACATACTGGGCGTGCTGGGCGCACGCCTGTCCGGCGGCGGTTTCGGCGGCAGTGCAATCCTGCTGCTGGAAAAACAGAACCTGGACAGCGTAGCCATGGCTCTGGAAAAGGCTTACGTGGAAAAGATCGGTCATCCCGCGGAAATCCGCACCGTACTACCTTCGGACGGCGCCCGCATGGTTTGAACACGCCGCTATGCCGTATTTCACCGTATCAACACGGCTAGACGGCTAGACCGGAAACATCACGTGGCGACGTCATGATGTACATGATTTGTGCGGGGGATGAGTCGATGGAATCGATGGATTCTGATAGCTAGCGTAATTCATCGCGCACGAACTGGTAGAGCGCTTCCTGGCCAAAGTTGCCGGACTTGAGGACCAGCAGCAGGTTTTCACGGTCCGTGGGGAAGCAATAGGGAACGCCCGGCGCCAAGGGCAGGCCCACTTCAACGGCGCGGATGTCCAGCTTGCGGCAGACCGCACCCGAGGTTTCACCGCCGGCCACAATCAGCCGCCCGACCGCGCCGCGCTCCACCAGAGTTCCGGCTATGCCGGCCAGCGTATCGGCAATGCGCTCGCCGGTCCGGACACTGTTCAAACCCTGATCCGCGCCCATTTGCTGTATGCGCTCGATGCCGGCCCGGTCCATGGACGGGGCCTGGACCAGCGCACCGCCAGCCTGGTTCAACGCCGCTTCTGCCAGGTCCAGAACGTTGGCTGGATCATAGGTTCCTTGCACAATGGCCGGGATATCCAGGGTTAACTTTTTAAAGTCATGGGCTTCGGCATGTTGGGTCTGGCGCGCCGAGGTGGGTGACTGGCTGCCGGAAACGACCAACGTGGCGCGCGGCATAGCTTGCAGGCGCTTGCTGAAATCGAGCGGCTTGGTCTGGCACCCGTGGGCCGCGGGCAATGCTGCGGTGATGCCCGAGCCGCCGCTGATCAGGGGCCAGCCCCTGACCGCCATAGCAATCCGGTCCAGGTCGTCCTGACAGACCGCGTCGGTCACCAGCCAGACCGCGCCTGCATCGACCAATTGCTCCAGTTTCTGGCCCAGGTCCGGCCCGCGCACCGTTTCCAGCGGAACCAGCTCTACCTTGCGGTCGGTCTGATATTGCAGCCAGCGCACCAGGTTGGCGTCGGTCATGGGGTTGAGCGGATGGTTGCGCAGAGCGGATTCGGACAGCAGTTTCCGGCCGACAAATAAATGGCCCTGGTACACCGTGCGTCCATTGACCACCAGGGCCGGGCAGACGATCGAAGCCCTGGCCAGCGGCAGTGCGCCCAGCGCCGCGTCAAGGGTCGGCCCGATATTGCCTTCGCGTGTGGAATCGAATGTCGAGCAGTACTTGATCTGGATTTGTCCCACGCCCAGGTCGCGCAGCAAACTAACGGCGCGCGATGTAGCCGCGGCAGCCAGCTCGGGCGCAACCGAGCGGTTCTGAGTTCCGATGACCACGGCCTGAAACGCGTCCAGCGCAACCGGCGGATGGGCCAGGTCATTTTCGTTCATGATCAACAGCGTGCGTGCACCTCGCTCGGTCAGCATGCCGGCCGCATCCGTGGCGCCTGTATTGTCGTCGGCGATAATGCCCCATTTCAGCATGGACTTGTCCTCACCTTACATTTGACGGTTGAGCAATTCGTTGACTTGCGCTTCGTTCAGCGCTTCACCGCCCTGGCGCACCCAGAGCCACTGGCGGCAGTTTTCCTCCAGCTCCTCCAGAATGCCCAGCGCCTTGCGCCCGGTCGGCCCCATAACCAGTACGCCATGGTTGCGCAACAACAGGGCACGGTGCTGTTGGACGCCTTGGGCAATAACCTGAGCCAGTTCCGCACTGCCTGGCGGGTGATAGGCCAGCACAGGGACGTGTCCGGCACGCATGACGAACTGCGGCGTGACCGACGGCAGCCGGTCGCCGACAGCCAGAAAAGTCGATGCGGCTATGGCGTGGCTCGGATGCGCATGCACCACACAGCGTACATCCGGACGCTGACGCAGAATCGCCAGGTGCCCGCCCTTCTCCTTGCTGGGACGCCGGTCATTGAGCGCGCAGCCATCGAGCGTCAACAGGGACAGGTTATCTATACGGATATCGGCCATACCCACGCCGGTCGGCGTAACCGCGCAGCGCCCGTCTTCGCCCGGCAGGCGGATGCTGGCGTTGCCGCTGGTCGACGTGCCCAGCCCACTGCGCGCCAGCGCGTGGCAGACATCCACCAACTCGCGCAAGGCTTGTTCGTCGCCCGTGTTCATTCCGTATCCCTGAAAGACGCGGCCCGCAGCTCGCGCAAAGTCGCGGCCAGGCGCTGCATGGCCGGTTGCGGACTGGAATAGATCGGGACCGCCCGAGTATCCTCGGGCAATTGTTCGACGATCCGCGCCATGGAAGCCTGAGCCAGGCATACGGCATCCACATCGCGCATCAGGTTTTCCAGCGCAGCCTTGACCAATCGGTCGTGGGCAGCCATGTCACCGGTGAACAGGGCGTCGTACGCACCTTCAACCAGGCACTCGACCACGACGGTATCGCGCCCTTCTTCGTCGGCCAGGTCACGGGTCAACGCAACACTGGGCCGCAACGTAGCCGGATTGGTGGCGATCAAGCCGTTGCGCGCATGCTGTTGCACAGCGCTGCGCAGCATGGGATCGTCGATGCAGAGCACCGGGATCGACGTCATCTGCCGCGCCAGCGGGGCGCATGGCGAAAGCGACGAGCAGGTGAGTTGAACCACACCGGCGCCGGCATCGGCCGCGGCCGTGATGTGGTCGCACACCCGCCGGGTAATGGCCGGAGTCAAGCCGCCGGCCGCGAGCAGGCGCTGGATCAGGCTGTCGTCAGCCACATGGAACAGCTTGACGTCCGGAATGGTTTCGCACGCCAACTGATCGAACGCGTCACAGACCTTCCAGAGCGAATGCAACAGGCAAACCTTGATCATGAAGCGTCTCCCCCGGGCTCCTGCTTGGGCAGCATGATTTCGATAAAGCCTTCGGTCTGGTCCAGGGTGAAGGGCATGAGCTGGGTGCGGAACGGTACATAGCCGTAGCAATCGCCGCTCTTGCGAATCTGAGCAGCTTCATAGGCAGTGTTGACGCGACGCTTGTACTCGTCCTTGACATCCTCGAACACAGCAGTCAGGCCGTTGCCAATGTAGTTGTCGGCTGTTTTGGCGTGGAGGTCGTAAGCGGTGCGGGTCAGCGCGCCTACGGTCTGGGCATAGAGCCAGTAGCGCAAGGTCTCCTGCCATGCTCCGCGCTGTACCATGACCCAGGGCGTGACCTGGATCAGCATGGTGACGGCATAGTTCAACTCGCCAGTCCAGGCGCCGATTTGATCGTAGCCGAGGGCCTTATCCAGGATGACCCGGGCCAGGGCCTGGGCCGCGTTGGTCGGCTCGCTAGTATCGCCGCCGTCCATGGCCGCGATGGTGTCGGCGACCTCCATAAAGGCCTTGCGGTAATGGGTCGATATTTCAGCGGTCGCATTTTCAGCGATCAGCGCATCCGCGATTTCATTGGCCAATGCTTTCACTTTTTCATCAATATCCGGCCTGTTGTCGTGTGGTATATAGGGCATATCGTTTTCCTTACTATTCTACTTTTTTATTCTACTTTTTTACTATTCACGCGCTCCAGATCCTCTACGGCCAGGCCGCAGAGCAACGGCTCGCCTGCATGCGGAACCAACTCCACGCGCACGCCCTGGTTGTCGCGGGTGCGAACCACGACATGCTCCATGACCGCATTGCGCTCACCGTAGCGCTCGGCCAGGTCCAGATCCTTCATCACGAGCCGGCCATTGATCTGGATATCGAACACGCGCCGGCCTTCGGGATCGGCGCCAGTCTGCTCGTTAGGATCGCGGCGGCAGGCGCGCGGAAACGGTTCGGTCAGACACAAGGAAACCCGATACAGGCTGTCCGGCAGGTCGATCCGGTAGTGGCGCAAGCCGACCAGGAAGGTCTGAAAAACGGGCAACAGCTCAGTGCGGCGGATATTATGGCGCACGCCTTCGCGGATCCCGTGCCAGGCAGCCATGCTTTTCCAGACACGGTAAAAGCGTCCCTCCAGGTGGCCATAGGCGCCAGCAGCGTATGGGCGGTCCGGTGCCCATATATCGCCGGTGAGCGGGTCGTGGAAAAAGGTGCGCGACTGGCCCAGGTTGATGCACAGCTTGCGGGGCCGCTCGATCACGTTCAGTTCAAGATGATCCGGCAAGGCCTCGCACGCCGGGTCACGGCTCAACGCAAGCAGGCTGTTGCGGCCGGCGGTCAGCGGTACGTTCCAGACCGCGCACTTGTTCTCGATCCGGCGAACGCCCAGCGACTTGCCGTTATGGATCAATTCGACCTGTACGCAATTACTGTAGACCTGGATCGGTTCCCCGGACGCCTCAGGATCGAGCCGCAAACGCTGGGGCCAATCGTGTTCGGCAATGTGGACCATGGGTTCCGGGTTCCAGTGCGCCTTGTAGAGGTAGAAGGTATCCTTGCGCCGCCGGTCGCCGGTCAACAAACCCTTGTTGTTGATGTGCTTCATGCTGTCGCCAATGGAATTGCGCTGGAAATCGACCAGAGTCCAAATAAACATGCCGGCGATCCAGGGCCGGGTTTCGACAGCGGCCAGGTAGGCCTTGTGAAAGCGGTCGGCATGCTCGGGGGTCATGTCGTATAGGGTCGGTTCGTGGGTATGAACGCGCGTATCCGTACCAGCGCCAAACTCAGCGATCAGGTAGGGCCGGCGCGGAGCGTACGTACGTGTCTGGGCCAGAATTTCCGGCAGACGCTCGATGGACCCGTGGTACCAGCCGAAATAAAGGTTCCAGCCGTTGAAATCGTTGATTTCCGTCAACCCGGCCTCGGCGTTCCATTGCGGATTGGGATCGGTATGGAAATCGTTGGCGGTCAGCCGATACGGGTCCAGTTCCTTGATCAGCGTCTCCATGCCGGCCATCAACTCGCGCACTTCGTGAAAATGGCGCTGGAGCCGGCCCGGGTGCTGGGGTTTGGGCCAGAACCAATCGGCGTCGCCCAACGGTTCGCAGGCGTAACCCCACATAATCACCGCGGGGTGGTTGTAGAGCTGGAGCACCATCTCGCGCAACGTCTGATGGTATCGGTCGCGAAACTCGGGCGCCATGGAGACACGGTCCATAATCACGGATTTGACCCAGCACATCACACCGAGGCGATCACAGGAATCGTAGATTTCGCCGGCCAGCGGGTAATGGCCGCGCATGGCATTGGCGCCCAGCGCTTTGATTTCACATACATCGTTGTGCAGCACCTCATAGGGCACGGCATAACCCAGGCCAGCGTAATCCTGATGCCGACCGATGCCGCGTAGGAAACAGCGCTCGCCATTGAGGAAAAAGCCCTGTTCCACATCGACGCTGAACGCACGAAACCCGAGCGGAGTGGACAGTTCATCCAGCACATCGCCTGTTTCGCTGTCCAGGATGCGATGCAGCACGCAATAGACATAGGGATGATCGGGCGACCAGGGGTGAGGGTCGGGCACGGAGTCGGATACGGCGCAGGTCAGGATTTGGGCGCCGGCTTCGAGGACCAGGGTTTGCTGCAGAGCCGTCACGCTTTTGCCCTCTGCGTCGCACACTTCGCTCCGCACGACCAGGGTGCGATCAACCGCGCTTTCATTGACCAGCCGGGCGCGTACGCGCACCGGTGCATGACCAGGCGCAAAGTCGGGCGTATCGACCAGCACGCCGCACGATCCGCAATGCATCATATCAAAATGAACCAAGCCGGTACGCACCAGGTGGACATAGCGGTACAGGCCGCCGAAATGGCCCAGGTCGCCGCCCAGCGGGGCCACCTCTTCGTTGTGTGCATTGCTCAAACGCACGTTGAGCAGGTTGGCGTCGCCGACATGGGCCAGGTGGGTGATATCGACGCAGAACCCGGTGAAACCACCGTAATGGCGACCGGCCTCGCCGCGGTTGAGATAAACCACGGCATCCTGGTTGGCGCCGTCAAAATAGAGGTAAAGTTTGCCTTCCAGGTCCTCGGGTTGCAGGTGCAGTTCCTTTTCGTACCAAGCTTCACCACGGTAATACGCGAGCCTGGACCCGCCACCATAGCCGGCAAAAGCGCCACATGCGTCATCGCCGGATGGTGGTGCATCGCGCTCATCGGCGATCAGGTCGCGGGCGTTCCAGGTATGCGGCAGATTGACGATCTCCCAGGCAGGCGGATCGCGATCCGCTTTGGCAAAACGCCAGCCGCTGTTCAAGGTCTGCTTACTTCTCACATTCGGCATCGATAACTCCTCAAGCTGGTTACAACCTAATAGCCCACAGAAAAATATCATGCCATTTTGAGGGCCAACTATCCCATCCAGCGGCGTTGCAAAAACTCGAAATATTCCAATATTCCTGCGTTTTTGCGCCTTGTTGGACTGGGCAACTTGACTCCACAAAATTCATCTTATTTTCCCGTAAACCATAAAGTCACCATCATGCGTCAACAATTCACAAACTTCTACCGCGATTCTGCAGTTTTTTGCGCAGAATACGCAAATTCTTAAATTGCGGATTTTATCTTGCCACCCGCGACTTGACATACGGCTGATGCCTATTGCACTTCTACCAGCTTCGATGCGCAGGGACGCCTGCTGCTTTCGCTTGAGGTGGACGGCGCTTTCCAACTCTGCCGCATGGACCACCGCAACGGTAACGACCTGGTTGGCGTAAACCTGGAAAACGAGACCCATGTTTTATTCAGCCCGCCGGAAGCTTCTCACACGATGGACAACTGGTGCTGTTCACTTCGGATTGCGAAGGATCGCCGAGTCCGTTTTTGGTGGAGCTTTAGGGGAACCCCACTTGTTATCGGCCAGGGCACTGATATTTTTCATTGCCTGTGACAACGAAACTGCCGTGGAGATGTCGGATTACGTTCGTAGTCCAGGCTTTAGCCTGCTGAATGCTTCGTGCCTGCAAACAACAGAAAATCCACGGCAGTTTCGTTGTCATAGCATCTTGCCCCTGAACTTCCGGAAGCAAAGGCCTGCTAGAAGATATTTTGCGAATTTTTCGGGGAATTTGTCGCCGACAAGCAGCGTCAAAAAGAGTGGCATTTTTCCCCTTTTGGCAAATCACAAGGACTGCCGACTGTACGCTGCTTCCCTTGGGGCCTTAGGCAATTCAACATACCTTCGCCTTGTATTGTCCAACTCCCAATTCGCAACTCCTTCCTTCCCCAATCGGCTAAACTTCAAGCACGCAGATGGCCTTGGCATGACGGATGTGCAGAGCCATGCTTTCGCTGATGAAGAATTCGAATTCCGTGGCTGATGGGCCGATATAGCCGATGCTCATGTCCTGACCGACCACAATCATGACATAGGGTTTGCCGGTGGCGACCAACACGCCGCCTTTTTCCAGGTAAGGAGCCTTGACAATGCCGTCGGTCACCATGGTTTTCAGGTGTTCCAACTCGCTGGGGCCATTGCTGTACAGGCGATAGAGCTTGTTGTACAGGTTTGGCGCCAGGGCCAGGGCGAACGGGCCGAAAACGCCGGTTTCATCCATGGCGGTCAGGGCCTTGATCACGTCTTCGGACGCCATGCCAACGCTTTTCCAGTCCTGGCACTTGATCTTTTGCACGCCCTTGACTTTGAGCAGGCCCGGCGCATTGTCCGTACCTTTGAAAATCAGCATTTCTTCCCTGGTCGCAGCCTCACGGGTGGCTTTGGCCACGGCAGAGGCCGGGAAATTGAGGCCATCGTGCTCAAAAGCAGCGATATCGCGTTGATTCAGGCTGAAATTGACCCGAAATTCGATCAAGGGCAGAAAGCCGGGTACGCTGAGGCCGTCTTCGCCGATTTTGTCGGCCAAAGGTACACCTTTGACGCCCACACCGAGCGGTCCTTGCAGATGCAACAGCTTGCGACCGGTCAGAAGGGCGTTGGCGTTTTGGATCATGATCTTATCCATACGCTCCCAGATGGCAGAATCAAAGGGCGCGTCGTCGCGAAACAGATATTTATTCGACATGTAAATTCTCCGGAATAGGTTGTGATTTATTTAAGGGAACCGATGGTGGGCGAAGTGCCGCCATCGTCGTCGATTTCTTGGCCCGCTTCGGCTTCCACGCTTTCCGCAGCGGCGGCACCTGTGAGTTTAGCGATCTCTTCCTCGACTTCCGCGGCGCCTTCTTTCAGGTATTGCTCCTCGTCGCCGGTCAAATATTGCAGCAGCCGCATGAATTCACCAGCATGCACGCGCTCTTCGTTGGCCACGTCGCGCAGAACCTCTTTGGCCACCGGATCGTCCGTGGCGTCGGCCTGGGCAGTGTACAAGTGAACAGCCTCGTGCTCCGCGGCAAGGGATATGCGAACCGCACGGATCAACTCTTCCTTCGTCATTTTCCTTTCCGGAACCATACCGGAAAAAGGGTTTGAAAACTCAGCCATGTTATCGCTCCTCATGTTAGCAGGTCCATTGAAGCAATGTAAAACAACACAGCCTTGCCCCACAATAAAAAAAGCAGTTTTCCTTGAATCGGGCGTAACAGGAGGGAGCAGAAGGGAGGGTGCAGGGTGAAACGTGACCATCGAGGCGGTCGCGCACGGCACGCTACGCTACGTCAGAACTCGGACATCATCATGGTCTGTGAAATCCGCAATTGCAGAGCGCGAATTGCGCGACATGGCCATAGCCAAGGGCAGTTGGCCGTAATCGTCGCCCGTAATCGTTCACCGGGTGTTCTTGGTTAGAAGCCGTCGCCCCCTCCCTCCCCCTCCCGTGAACGGTTACGAATGCCTTTATATTCATGCGCGTCCATTTGCGTTCATTCGCGTTTCCCCTCAAGTATGGCCCTGGTTTGTTGGCCCACTTTTTTATGTTGTGCGTACACTTGGGGATGACAATCTATAGTCATTCGTCCTGACGGATGCTGGCCCGGCATGACGCACAAGACGTTTTATCCTATCAAGACGACGGCGCCAGGGTATACGCACCCGGCGCCAACACGCCGTCCTCGCCTTGCCAGTTCCGCTCGCCGAAATTGACGGTCACGTGCGCGCCAGAAGCATACGTGCTGCGCTCCACGGTGCGGTCGTCGTCCAAAAACGCATGATCGACCATGGCCTCGCCGCCGATGCGCTGCATCCAGGCGTCGAACTCTGAGCAGGCCCCCACCATAGGACGGATTCGCGACCAGTTGACGGCAGTGACACGAATATGGGTCAGGTGCAGGCCATTGACCAGCAATGCCAGCATGCCTCGTTGAAAACGGGACATGTCATCCGGCTGGGGCGGCCGTGCATCGTGCGGGTCCAGCCCGAGCGCCGCGCTGAAACCGAGATGCGCATCGTGGAAGACAAGCGCCCACAACGGCACGCTGACACCCGTGGTATGACGGCTGGGATTTGGCGCCCAGTCGACCACGGGCACGCCGAAATCGCAACCCACTTCGCTGCCCGTGATCAACCCCTGGTGCGCGAGATAACCGAGCATCGCGGTCCTGTGGGCCTCGTCCTCGGCGCGGGTCATGCGGTGATCCGGGTCATGGTTCTCGTAGAGCTGAACCGCGTTGTTGGTATCGAGATAAACCGCGCGCACGCCATGGGCCAAGTAGTGGGCCACGTTCTGCTTCATCTTGTTCATGACCTGACCGTAATCCAGCAACTGGCACTGGCCGCCGGACCAGATACCGCCGCGCAACCGCGTGCCGTCAGCGCGCAGCAGGATGCCGTGCGGGTAACTGGGCGACTGACGGTAAATATCGGCGTAGTTATCGAGTAAACCGGGTACGACCGGATCAGGCATGCGCACGAGCGCCTCGAAATCGGCAACGCTGCCCAGGGCCGGTTCCGGCGGCCAGGCGTCGGGAAACTGGTCGTCCCAACCGCCATGCGACCAGCCGGGCAACTGGGCCAGCCCCCTATACCAGCCGGCCTTGTGCGCATCTTCCAGAATCTCGCGCGCCTGGTTGAACGTGGTCGCAACATACGGGCCATCCGGCTCACTCGCCGCCCAATCCGGCACGGGCTGCCACTGGTTCTCATAAGTGGCGCGATAGTGCGGTTTGGACAGCAGAATCGATATTTTGCGGCCGCCGATCAGGTTAGCCAAATGCGGACGGGTTTCGGTCTTGTCGGCCAGCGATACGAACAGACCGTTATCCATGGCCCATTGACGAAAAGCGGCGGCCATGCCCACATAACCGTCGCGGGTGAAAACATAGCGCACGATACGTTGTCCGCGCCATTGGCCCAACGACTTCAACCAGACTGGCGCGGTCGCGCAGCCGGCATGCATGACGCCAGCATCGGCATGGCCGCGATGCATGATCGCGACCCAACCGCGACCAGTCGCCTCGTCCACGATCCCGCCAAACCAACGCATGCGCAGGTCATGCCCGTAAAAACGGTGGATACGGCGGCAGAAGTTGGGCAAAGGCTCGCGCAGCCACTCACCCGTACCGCACGGCAGCACCAGGCTGGCGGATGCCACGGGCGTCGGAAAACAGAGCGAAGGCAGGCTTTCGTCCACCTCGTCCAGGATCACGTCTAGGCCTTCGGGATTTAAGGCATAATGCGCCGAAAACGCACCACGTGCGACGCCGTCTTCGTCGAGTACCTGCCAGCGCACACGATCCGGACCAACGGCCTGACCATGGAAACGGCAAGCGTACTGCTCGCCGATCAGCCGGTCGATACGATGCCAGCACAGCCCGTTCTCGATGGGTCCGTCCTCCTGCAGCCCCACACGACCAAACGCGAAACGTGTCCCATCCTCGCGGGCAACCCAGACCGCCGAGCCATCCTCGCGCACCATCAACGCGCCCGCGCCGTTCTCCATAGATACTATTTGTCCTGCTTCCTTCATCTGCCTGCTCCTTCTTTTACCTGTTCTCGATTAACATCATACAGCAGCAGAACCAGTCCATGAAAAAGTCGTCCATGGCAAGGTGGGAAGGCTTAAGGACCGCGCCCATGAAAAAATTATCGTTGAACCGCGCACCTACACCCTCCAGATCGAGCATGAACTGGATCATCTTTTTGCTAAAACTCATGTTCACATCCCAGATCAACCCTGTTTTTCCACCCTTTTTTATGAGCGCCTCCACCTTATCGAGAAAACGTTTTTTGAAATGCTCGTAGGATTCGTCCTTCAATGGAAGCTGGCAATCGTACACGATACCGTGCCATTCGGCGATGGCGACCGGACCGTACTGGTAGTTGTTCTGGTATATAGGCCGCGGATCTATGCGAATGTAATGGAAGCTGAGCAAACGATCCGCGCCGCGTGCGATCAGGTGTTCGGCCATGGACTGGTAACAGCCGAACAGGTTATAGGCGATCATATCGCACGGCAGATTGACCTGGCCCACGGAAATGAGCACGAACGGTTTGCCGCGGGCCAGCAGCAAGGCTGCATCAGCCTGGGGCATGGCAGCGGCGGCATAGACGACAAGGCCATCATACGCCCGGGGCGCGGGCTGGTCAAAGTAGGCGGGAAAAGCCTTGTGCCAATCATCACCCAAGTGATCCATAAAACAAGTGGCACCCAAAAGATCCAGCACTTCGCGGATCCCATCCCGGATGCCGCCGGCCAGCGGGTCAGCACGAGTATCCGCTTGCCGGCCAGGAAAGGCCCGTCCTGTGCAGCGCGTAGACGAGGGCCGACCGCAAATACGCCCCAGTCGATTTTTTTCCAACACGCCCAAGGTGGTCAAACGGGCCAACAGGCGGCTCAACGCGGCGTGCGGCAGGTCGAGCACTTCACCGAATTTGGCTGATTTCACCGACCCAGCACTCTTGAGCGCCTTTTCAATCATGCTCAGTTCTGCTCAGTTCTTTTTCTGTCATTTCACGGCCTCTCGCTGATGTTCATACGTGGAGCCATCGACTTTGCAAGGTTGCCAGGCCCATCGTCATTATGCCTGCCTCAACCCGAGACGCGACGACTCGCGGAGGTGAAGCGGTACTTGATTTATCGGCGCCTGGCACAAGCAAGGACCGGGGGTTTTTCGCTGTCAGCGGGACTGCACCCCAAGCGATCATGCTTTGCGAAGCGGCTATTGACGCGCCCGGCGTCCACGAAGTCACCGACACCGGAACCATCTTTCCCAATGCCGGCATCAGGCATTTGGCAATCCGGCGCTGGCATTGGTGCATTAACGCGGCTGCCATGGCCAGCCGTAGCGCGTGCCGCGAACAGCCGCTCATAACGGGTTCCTCTCGTCGACCTCCCGGGCAAAGTCGAACAGGAACGCGATCTGCGACTTGGTTTCAACGGCAGCCGGTTCGGCCTGGCGTACCTGTGCGACAGCCTTCTCGACCGAAGATCCCTGCTGGATCAGGTAGGCGGCCAGGATAGTGCCTGTCCTGCCGATGCCGCCATGGCAGTGAACAGCCACAGCTTTGGGCGCCTGGCGGATGAAGTCCAGAATCGCGAAAGCCTGTTCGATTTCCGGTGGATGAAAATCGGGGATCGGGTTGGCCGTGAAAGCGAAACCCGCAGCTTCGTACACGGGTGCGTCAGTGGGAATGTTGAGCAAACAGACGACGGAGCGAATGCCCGCTTCGTATAAAACGGGAAGGTCGTCGTTAAAAGCCGTCAAGCCGGCGTCGTGCTGCATACGGCGCTCAGGATGAACAAAAGGCATGGGCATGCCGACCAATTCGCCCGGCAGCAGCCACCACAACAAGTATTCAGCAGGATGTGCCATGATCAGGGTTGCTCCTAAGAAAGATTTAAACGCCAGCTAGAAATAGGCCCGATTACATATTATGTCAACGCTGTTCTTATATTCCTGCAAATTCGCGTCTTTCCGACTGGGCGACTTACCTCTACAATGGCGAAGTTGTTTCTGCGCGAAGTTGTTTCTGCGCACGCCCTAAGTAAGCGTCAAACAACCTTTGACGTTGCCCATACCTATGAATTAAACTCGGCGAAAATTTACCGTGTGTCCAAATGAACGGAGTATCGCATGAAGGTTATCCAGGCTGAAGATTTCGGATTGGTCCCCAACACGGCGGAGGATTCCTCGTTGCCCTTGACCCGTTTGTTGTGGGATACGGCACGCCTTAAAGATGCCTGTCTCACGTTTCAGGCCGGTGTGTATCATTTTTATGCCGAACATGCCGCAGAACGCTATTTGTTCGTATCCAACAACGAGCATGGTTTGAAACGGGTGGTTTTCCCGCTGCTGGGTTGCGAAAACTTGACCGTGGACGGCCAGGGCGCATCCTTTATTTTTCACGGTCAGATGATCCCGTTTGTCCTTGAGCGTGCGCGCGACCTGACCTTGAAGCATTTCAGCGTGGATTGGGAGCAGCCGCTTCACGCGCAGGGGCGCGTGGTAGAAATTGGGATCGATTACGTCGACATCGCGGTTGACCCACCGGCCGAATTTTACATGGACCGCGGTGTTCTCACTTTTTGCGGCGAAGGCTGGCAGGCCGAGTTGTCTAATGTGCTGGAAATCGACTTGGCCACCCTGGCGCCGATGGTGCGCAGCGGCGATAACCATTGCGGTGGCTGGTGGGGCGAGCGCTGGGACATCCGCCAGTCCGGTCCGCGCCGGTTGCGTTTCAAAGGCACTTTTTCCATTCCACCGACCAAGGGCTCCGGCATCGTATTCCAATTGCGCCGGCGCCGCAGCCCGGGGATCTTTCTCAAGGACAGCGTCAATACAACGCTGGAAGGGGTCACGCTGCACCATGCCGGCGCCATGGGCCTGGTGGCCCAGAAATGCGAAGACATTTGTTTGCGTGCGTTTCATGTGATGCCGCGCGAAGGTTCGGGCCGCCTTTTTTCAGCCGGCGCCGACGCCTCCCATTTTGTTTATTGCCGCGGCCAGATCGAACTGGACGGCTGCCGCTTCGAGAACGAGCTGGACGATCCGATCAATGTCCATGGCATCTATGCCACCATAAAAAAGCAGTTGGACGACGCAACGCTGCTGATCAAGCTTAACCATCCGGAACAAGTGGGTGTGACGATCTTTGACCCAGGCGACGAAGCCTCCTTCAACCGCCTCGACACGCTGATGCCCTATGCCAATACGCGCGTGCGTCGGCTGGAACGGATCAATGCCGCCTACAGCCTGCTGAGTATCGAGCAGGTTCCGGCCGGCTGCTGCGTCGGCGATGTTCTCGAGAACCTATCCTGGGCGCCTGACGTGGTCATCCGCAACTGCCATTTCCGGCGCAATCGGGCGCGCGGGATTTTGGTCTCCACCAGCGGTCGCGTGCTGATCGAGAACAACCACATCAGCGCGGCCGGCGCCGCGGTGCTGATTGCCACGGACGCCAACAGTTGGTTTGAATCGGGCGCCGTACACGATGTCACCATCCGCGACAACTGTTTTGTCGACTGCCTCTACGGCACGGAATCCTGGGGGCCGGCAACCATCACCATCATGCCCGCCATGCGCCAGACCTTGCCGGCGCCGTTATGCCTGTACGAGAACATACGCATCGAGAACAACCGTTTCGAAATGAACGAAGCGGCGCTGGTATTTGCCCGTTCGGTCAAGAGTTTGGTGTTCAAAGGCAACCGGTATGAGCCCAGCCGGCGCCAAATCCGTTGGCGCCAGGGGCAGCAGGTCGGTTTTGTGCTGGAACACTGTCGTGACGCGCGCCTGATCGAAAACCAACTGGGCGACGACCCGGCCGTGGCCACCGTGCGCTGCGACAAGGCCGGCGCCTCGGCGCTGGAAATGGATTTGTCCATGCATCTCGAGGAGATCGAAGGGATCTGATTCAAGATCCGATATTCCGTTCCATTTTTCTCCCATTTTCTGCTTGCATCCCTTTGCGACTGTGTTATGTTGGCGTAAACATGAAAATGCGGCAAAACATAACCCAGGAGCAGGTCGCGCGACGAGCGGGCGTTTCGTTCATGACGGTCTCGCGCGTGATCAATAAGAAAGGCAACGTGCATCCGGACACGGAGAAGCGGGTGGTCGAGGCCATCAAAGCGTTGGGCTACCATCCCAACAGCCTTGGACGCGGGTTGAACATGAACCGTGTCTTTACCCTGGCCGTTTCCGTGGCTAATGAATTGCTCTCCGACGCTTTTATCGCCGGCGCTGTCACCGGCGTGCAGCAGACCTGCCGCGAGGCAGGCTACGACCTGTTGATCGCCCACCTGGACGCGCGCGACGGACGCCCTTTCCGCGCTTATTTCGAACGCAAGGCCGACGGCGTGCTGCTGATTGCGCCGCGCCTGTCCCGCGAGCAGGTCGAGACCGTGACCGCCCACCAGATTCCCTGCGCCGTGCTCTGGGGCCGTGCGCCACATCCGTGTATATTGAGCATAACCTCTGACGATGCGCATGGCGCCTGCCTTGCCGTGGAGCACCTTGCCGAGCTGGGCCATCGCCATATTGCGTTCGTCGAGGGCCGCGCGCATATGCTCAGTGCCCGTGAACGCTTGCGCGGTTTTCGTCAGGCCATGAAAAAGGCGGGATTCGCCGTGCGTGCCGAATGGGTTTGCGCCGGCGATTTCAGCACCGAGTCGGGCGCTCGGGCCATGACCGCGCTGCTCAACCTTAAAAAGCGACCAAGCGCCGTTTTCTGCGCCAACGATATGATGGCTGTCGGCGCGATCAACGTGGCCCACCAGCGCGGTCTGCGCGTGCCGCGCGACCTGTCCGTGGTCGGT
>CAZOLK010000052.1:0-27808 GCA_964580325.1 uncultured Verrucomicrobiota bacterium
TGGCAGCCGATTCTTCCAGCGTTACCGATGTCTGCTGCAGTCCGGCCACGGCGGAGCGCACTATGTAGGGCAAGCGCCGCACCGCGTAGGCGATGACCAGGAAAAGCATGGGATTGGTGCGTACGTCAAAGATCGTGGTGAGTGGTACGCTGTTCTTGACCATGGGCCAATTGCTGATCTGCGAGCTGATGGTCAGGTAGCCGAAAGCCATGACCAAGCCGGGCACAGCCAGCGGCACCATGGCCAACCCATCCAGCAGGCCGCGCACTTTCAAATCGGAGCGCACCACCACAAACGCGATGGAAATGCCCAGCACCAGGTTGACCAACACGGCCAGGACCGAGAAGATCAGGCTGTTGCGGATACTGCTGACCGTCATGTCATGACCCAGGGCGTGGATGTAGTTCTGGGCCGTGTATTGCACCGGCAGCACGCTGCGATACCAACTGCCCGGCGCGCTGACGCTGGTCAGGATCACGCCGATGTGCGGCAGTAGGGCCAGCAGGGTGACGATGACAAAGGGCAGCAGGATCAACCAGCCGTGTATTCCCCTGGCTTTGCGCGTCATGGCTGCGGTGGCGGCTTTGCTTTGCATGGCGAACGCCTGTTGACCGAACAGCAGCTTGATCACCGTGTAAATGAGTACGCTCGAGATCAGCATGACCAGCACCAGTGCATAGGGGAACGGGTTAGAGCCGATTTCCTTGAGTGCGTCATAAACCTGGACCGATGCGCATTGGGTGAAGTTCATGATTAAGGGGGTGCCCAGGTCGGTGAAGGCCCAGATGAAAACCAGCGCACCGCCGGCGAACAGGCCCGGCATGATCAGCGGCAGCGTAATGCGGCGGAACTTACGCAATCCGGAACAGCCCAGGTTCTCGGCCGCCTCTTCCATGGCCGGATCGATATTGGCCAGGGCCGCGGCCACGTTGAGGTACATGATCGGGTAAAGCCCCAGCGATTGCAAAACGACGATGCCCAGGAAACGGCCGTTACCGAGCCAGTCGATGGGCCCCAAACCGAACAGAACGTTGATCATGCCGTATTGGCCGAGGATCTGCTGAAAGCCGATGGCACCGACAAAAGGCGGCAGGATCATGGGCACCAGCAGCAATCCGCTGAACAGGCCTTTGCCCGGAAAATCGTAGAGATTGGTCAACCAGGCCAGCGGCAGGGCAATTGCCATGGTCAGGCAGGTCGTGCCCAGTCCCAGCAGAAAACTGTTGCGTAAACCTTCGGCATAGATCGGATTGCGGAACACGCCCATCAGGTAATCCAGCGAGAAGTGCCCGTCCTTCCAGAATCCGCCCTTGATCACGTTGAAGAGCGGTAGGACAAAAAGCACCCCCAGGATGATCAGGTTGAGGCTGAAAATGATCCATGCTGTTTGACGTCGCATATTACTGGTTCCTGTTTGGTTGTTTGGTTTCGATCAGGGGCATGCGTTTTCCTCTCAATGTACGGCCTGTTTGGCTTCGCGGTAACTTTTTCTGAAAAACAGGGTCCATTGGCGCATCAGCTCCAGTTCATCGTGTTTCTTAAGCATGTTTCCGGCTGTTTGCCAAGTCAGCGGTTCGGGCTGGTCGGGCATCCGCTGGAGCAGGCGCATGGCTTCGGGTTGACGGCGCGGGCCGCCATGGCGCAGGATGGCCTTCCAGGTCTGGCGCAGTTCCTGACCGGCGTCCTGGCACATGGCACGGATCAACTTGCGGTGCAAGCCGAAATAACGGGCGGTCCAGCGGCTGTGGTAGGTGAATTCACCGGCCAATTGATAGGGATCGATCAAGGCGTCGCCCAAAGGATCGACCGTGTGCGACCGGTGGTGCCGGTAGGCCGCTTGGAACGGCGGATGGGTTGAGGGATAGAAATCGCGGCGAATGGGCAGACGGCGAAGGGCGAACTTATGCGGTCCGCCAGGGGTGTTGACCTGGTAATTCCAGAGTTTCTGTCCGTCTTCGCTGAGGACATAAGCGATGAAGCGTTTGGCTAGTTCGCGGTGCGGTGCGCCGCGTAGCAAGCTGATAGGATCGGCGCTGACGCTCGAACCACCGCGCGGAGTGATGTAAAACATGCGCTCCGCACCATCCGGGCCGCGGCTCATTTCGGCCTGGAACCGGCCATAGAAATCGATGGCCAACCCGGCCGCGGCATTGCCCATGCTGACGTCAATCGGCACCTTGCCGGCCCCGTCAGTGAAGTAACGCGCATTGGCGCCGATTTTTTGCACCAGCAGGACACCGTTCATCCACCCCTGCTCCACGGCGTCCTGGTAGCGTTGCGGTACGCCCGGCGGCATCTCGCCGCCAGGGGCAGGCCGGGCCTTGTTGATGGCTGCTTCGAACTCCACTGTCTGCTCCGGCGTGAACCCGGCGGCGCGCACGGCTTCATGGCATTGCTCGTGGATGATCATCTCGAACGCCTTGGTAATGCTGCCGCTTTTGGTGGGGTCAGCTACGCCCAGTTCCCCGAAATAAGCGGGATCGGTCAAATCGGTCCAGCTCGTGGGAGGCGCGTCAATACCCAGGTCGCGTAGACGATCTTCATTATAACAGATGCCAAAGGTGCTTACGGCTGCGCCAAAAAATGTATCCGTGCGCCAGGTTTCTCCACTGAGCGATTCGGGGATCAGTATATGCCCGTCGGCTGTGGTCAGGAGATTGGAAGGCGCTGTTTCCCAGGGTGCAACCGTAAGCCCCTGACCTGTGGCCACATAGTGATCGTAGGTGCCGCCGCCATATAGAACATCGATTTTACTGCTGAATTTGGTCGCATCGTCATGGACCCGGAACGCGGCGTGGATGGCCTTTTTCTGTTCCCAGGCCTTTAACTCAGCCGGATCGCCGGTCGCAGGTTTGTTGTCGGGTTTGAATTTGCGGTCCAGCAGCATGTCGCCGCCGCCGTCGGGCCAGGTGTTGCCTTTGGTTTTCCACCAGGCGCGAAACGCGGCCACGTATTCGGCGCGCAGATAGCGCATGATCTCGCTGGTGCCGCCGATGACGCGCCAGTCGACCTTGACCGGCGAGCCGTAGTGTTCTTCATGCCACTTGGAGAAGCCGCGACCGAACTCGTAACGGATCGCTTCGTTGTGGGGCGCGATCACCACCAATACCGGGTCGCTGGGCTGCCAGCGCGCCGTATCGGATTCCTGCTTAAAAATAAACGGCAGGGCCACAACAGCGGCGCAGAGGATGACAATACTCATGTTGCGAATCATGCGGGTTCCTCTCTATGCCTTGAGCACGATCACGTCGGCGGGATCCACCCAGACGCGTGCTTGTTCCTCGTTGTCGCGGGCCAAGATCTGGGGATTCAATTCAAAAACCTTCAAGTTCACCTGGTTGTTGCCGTTGCGCAGGTTGACCTGATGCTGGGCGATTTCACCGAGGTAGACGGTGTCATGGACCGTGCCTTCATACGAGTTGAATCGCTCGCCATTCGCATGGTGCAGGCTGATCGTTTCAGGCCGCAGAGAAAGCGTGACGTGGTCTTGCACCCGCAGGGCGTCCCCGGCAGGTGGTGCGCCCTGCCATTCGCCAATGACGGTTTCGACGCGCACGCGACCGTCTTCAAACCCGGCTACGCGGCCTTTGATGAAATTGGTCTCGCCAATGAAGTTGGCTACAAACGTATCGATGGGACGCTCGTAAACCTCGCGCGGCTGGCCCAGTTGGCGGATGCGGCCCTGGTCGATGACAGCTAGCCGGTCCGCAATGGAAAGGGCTTCTTTCTGATCATGGGTGACGTAAAGGGCGGTCAGGCCGGACTCTTTGCAGATCCGCCGGATTTCCGTTCGCATTTCCAGGCGCAATTTCGCGTCCAGGTTGGAGAGCGGCTCATCGAGCAGCAGACACTGGGGATGGATCACCAGAGCCCGGGCCAGCGCCACGCGCTGCTGTTGTCCGCCCGAAAGCTGGTTGGGTTTCTGCAGAGCCTTGTCGCTCATCCTGACCATGGCCAGTACATCCTTGACGCGTAGGTCGATTTCGGTTCTGCTCAACTTGCGCATTTCCAGGCCAAACGCGATATTTTCACTCACGGTCATGTGCGGCCACAGCGCATAGCTCTGGAACACCATGCCTGTATCGCGCTGATGCGGCGGCAGCGATGTGACATCCTTATCGCCGATCTGCACGCGCCCCTCTTCGGGTTGGTAAAAACCGGCCAGGCAGCGCAGCAACGTGGTTTTGCCGCAACCGCTGGGCCCGAGCAGGAAAAACAACTCGCCGGGCTCGATCTTCAACGAAATGTCGTCAACAGCCCGGGTGGATCCAAACACCTTGCTTACATGTTCAAAACAGACAGAAACAGCCATAATCCAATCCCTCATTAAAGTAAGGGTCTATGGTACACAAATTTGTGAGTAAAAAGCTAGCGTGAAGTTAGATTTGAGTTACTGAGAAATTTTGGATTTCAAATTTCAGATTGCTGGGAGCATTAGGGGCGGACTGGATAGTCGGACACGTCGGACATGTCGGACAAAATTTTGCTGCCCCTTGCCACGCGCCGCGCTCATTCTGCTTGCATCGCGGCGGCTTTTTTATTACACATCAAACGCTGAAACCAACACAGGACTACATTATGGATACGCAAATTGTTGTCAGAATGAGGGAAGAGGAAAACCGTTTCGAACGGTTTAAACTTTGGATTTTCATTGGCTTGCCTATGTCAATCCTGTTGATTCTCTGTGCCATTTTCGGGTATCGCGGCTGTGTGCATGCGCGTTATACGCACTTGCCCGTTGACGCGTTCGCGTTGCACCGTGGGAAATTGCTGTCGCCTTTCCAGGTGCGCAACCTGCTTGCGCCCGAGTCGCTGCAGCAGGCATTGGGCGATGGCCGGCATGGCCTTACCCTGGATCTCAGCGGACTCGACCGGTTGCTGGACGGCAGCCGGATCAAGGCCAAAAACATCTATGGTACGGTTTATGCAGGACCTTATCCATTTAAAGCCAACGAGACCGGTTATACCTATGCGCGGATGCGCACTTCGGCGCCCATTCGCAAAGGGCGCGCCGACATCGATCTGGCGTCTCTGCTGAAATCCAAAGTCAACAGTGAGAACTGGTTCAACGAGGGCCAGGTTATGCTGCGCGTAGAGTTGTACGAAAAGCGTAAGCAGGAGGACCGTGCCCTGGGAATATACGATCTGCCGGCCGCCTTTTTCAAAACCGAAAAAGCTTTCACCTACCAGCCCTGGTTAAGAGAAGGACCATTCGTCAACCTGCTCAACAGCGATAACCCGCGGCGCGTCGTCATTTCGTTTAAAACCCCGCGGCTGATTCAAGCCACGGTGCTGTTGTCCAATGGCGACATCTATTCCGGCAAACCTTCGCAACGCCACGAGATCACCCTTACCGACCTGGAGCCGGACACGGAATACCATTACCGGATCAAGGTCGGCGATGTGATCAGCAAGCCGTATCGCTTGCGCACGGCGCCGCTGCCCGGCCAGGGACCGGTATGTTTCGCCTATTGCGGCGATAGCCGTGAAGGCGTTGGCGGCGGCCGCACGGCCTACATGGGCATCAACTACACGACCATGGAACGTCATGCCGCGCGCGCTTATCTCCAGGATTGCCGCTTTTTTCTTATGGGAGGCGACTTGATCAATGGCTACACCTCGAGCCGCGAGGATTTCAGTGCCCAGCTCCATGCCTGGAAACAGGCCATGAGCGGGTTTTGGCACGAACGCCCGGTGTATCCGGCCATGGGCAACCACGAAGCGCTGATCCACATGTTCGCGATGAAAAGCAAACGCATGGTCGGGGTGGACGCCTGGCCTTATGCCACCAACAGCGCCGAAGCCGTTTTTGCCGAAGCCTTTAGCAACCCGCGCAACGCACCGGCAGCGGCCGATGACCGCCGCCCATTTTACCAGGAAAACGTCTATTCTTTTCAATACGGGTTCGTGCAACTGATCGCGTTCAACAACAATTACTGGTATTCTAGTGACCCGGCAGTCTACGGCGGCTGTCCCGAAGGCTATATCATGGAGGACCAGTTGAACTGGATCGAGCATGAACTGCGCCGTGCCCAGACCAACGACCTGGTCAAATACATCTTTCTCTTTGCCCAGGAACCGGTTTTTCCGTGCGGCGGCCATATCAAGGACGCCATGTGGTATCACGGCTCCAACCTGGTCCGGGCGTACACCTATGAGGACAATATGCTACGGCCCGAGGACAACGGGATCCTCGATGTGCGCAACCGGCTGGTCATGGCCGTTAGTCATACCCCGAAAGTGGTCGCGGTGCTCTGCTCGGACGAACACGCCTACCACCGCGTATTGATCGACCATGACGTCCCCATTGGCGAACCGCTACGCGACGACATAGATTTGGACGGCGTGATCGATTGGCCCAAAAGCGAAAAGGCCTCGCCGCTGCCCGACCTGCTCCACCCGATCTGGTATATCACCTGCGGTGGCGGCGGCGCTCCGTATTACGCGGAAGAGCCAACCCCCTGGAACCAATATTGGAAGAGCGGACGCGTTGATGGCGTTGATGGCTATTACTATTCGTCCCAGGAAAGCCTGCTGATCTTTCAGGCGGATGAGCACAGCGTGGGTTTAACCGTTTATAACCCCTACGGCGAGATCATCGATGAGGTTAAAAACCTGATGTCCCGCCGCAATGGGCAAGATCCGCCCATAGCTCTATAGCTGTTCGTTCAGGCGTGCGCAGCTCCGCCATCTTCGTCCCGATCTTCGTCGGTTCCTATTCCTCATCCGATCTTGCTCAACTTCAATTCGACGAAGATCGCGACAGGGAGTAAAAATGCGAGTTGCCATAGAGTAGCCATTTCAGGTTGCTTCGGAATTCGGAGATGCACTCTCGGCGGCGGAAAGTGTAACCCCTGTTTTGCACAACGCGATATTAAGGTGTATAGTTCTTGGTAAACATCTTCAAACGATGGGAGTACGCCATGCATATACATCGTAGAGTCGCCTCTTCAACAGGCTGTGCGGTTGTCACGGTCTGCTTGCTGTTCACCATGATCATTCAAGCGCCAGCCCAGAACCGCGCCTTGGGCATCCGTAGCAGAGTGCGGTCTGCCAGGGATAATGCCAGAGACATGATCGCGCGCCAGTTGCTGGACGGAATTGCCGGATATCCGGACGAAATTGTGACCGCTATTTTCGAAGTGTCACAGGAAACAGGCGTGCTGCTGCGCCCCAATTTGATCAAACACCCGGGTTATGAACAGGCCTATCGTTTTCTGCAACAATATCCTGAAATACTGGAAACGCTCGAGCGTCATCCGTTATGTACGCGATGGATTGCGCGTATGGCTGAAAAAAATCCGGAAGAGATCTGGCGGATCATCTATGAAATTCGCGAGGAATGGGAAAAAGCCGAGGTTACGCTTGCGCAAAATGAACCAGATCGAGCTGAGGCAGAACCGGTCGTGGTAAAACAGGCCAAAGCGCAACAGCTCGGGGAAAAGGGGGCCGCGGTCGAGTCGGCTTTGGTGGAGGAACCGCTTCCGCAGGATGAACAGGCCGAAGTGGAACCGGCTGCACTGGTGACGACCACTGTTGCGCCGGCCACGGCCGCCCAGGTCGTCTATGCCATGCCCGTGGCGATCCCGCTTTATTTGTGCGCGGCAGATATTGTCGCGGAAAAGATTGACCATGAATTGGACGAGGTCGACGAAGTTGTAAGGGAAACCGCGGAATCGGTGGTGGACGCTGCCGACGCCATTGAGACCGCTTACATCGATGTTGTCAATGCCGTGGTGGATCGAGCGACCGTGACCGTTGACCATGCCGTGGTTGTCGTTGAGAACGCAACGGCTGCAGCTCGGTCCATCGAACATGTTGCGGTCGGAGGCGTGGCCATTAAAGGCGAAAAAGGTGCACATTCCGGCGGCGCGGCAGTTGTGGCCTACGAAGACGGTTCCATGCGTATGGTCAGTGCAGGCGTCACCAAGGTGGATACTGTTCGGGCCGGCAAGGTTGTTGCCGGACACGCCGGCACGACCGAGATTGATCCGAACAGCAAAACCGCATCGTCCAAGCATGCCGTCAGTATTGTGACCGAGGACGGCGGTTACGCAAAAGCCACCCATGAAGGCGTGACGCAATGGGATGAGAACTCGTACCAGCACCAGGGGCAAGGAACTTTGGAAACCTCGTCGGGCGTCGGTGGTGACTACAACCGAGAAGTGACTGCGGAGAAAACCGATGACGGTTACACCAAGAACGTGACGACCACGGTGGAGTCCAACAGCGGTAAGACTTATGAAGTGGATCGCGGCAAGGATGTCAGTGTCACGGAGGCGGGTGTGGATGTTCACCGTGCCGGAGCCGTGGCCGAAGACGGCGTGCGGAAACAGACCTGGGACCATCGCACCGGCCAGAACCTCCAGACATCCAGCGAGGCGACCAGGGCTGCCCAACCTTCAAGCAGCGCCCGCACCAGCCGCGTTACGCCATCGGGCGATGCAACCAGCGTTCCGCAACGCTCCAGTAGCCGCACCTTGCAATCTTCCGCCGGCGCCCGGAAGACGTCAAGCCGATCGGCGCCAGACGCTGCCCAGGTCAGAAAACGCAGCAATTACACGCCGCCGGCCAACCTGAAATCCAAAACCGGTAAGTCCTACCGTTTGTGTCAGATGCAACCATCCGGTTTCAACCGGAGCATGCAGACCGCGACCCGAACGAACAAACAGCGTTTTGCCACGCAGGAAAGATCGCTGGCAGCCAAACCATCGCGCAGCACGCCGTCCAGGTCCACGCCATCCAAGTCGTCCGGTTCGCGCAGCGGCGGGAGAAGGCGGTAGCGCTCAATCCAGGCTGCGATCCGCTCCTGGATATCTGCTTCGCTGCTGGAATGAGCAAAAGAATCTTGCTTTCGCCGTGCGCCTGGTGTTTTATATGAGCCGGTCTTTATTTATTTATTTACAGTGTAAAGAGAAAGGTGTGGTGATGAAACAAATTGGTTTGACATTGGTTGTTGCTATTTTGTTTGTTTATGGGGTTTGTCGGGCTGATGAGGCCGCGGATCGTCAAAAGGCGCGTAAATTGCGGGCTGAGGCGGCGTACCTCGAGTTGAAGGGACAGCCCGATAAGGCGCTCGAACTTTATGAGCAAAGTTTGAAACTGGCGCCTGACCCGGTAATGCAAAAGAAGATCGCCCAGTTGAAAGGCGCGTCCGCCGCGCCAAGTTTACCGCAAGCCGCCGTCACCTTGGGCGATGTAGCCGCGCGCCTGGATGTGCAGGCCGAGATGTTTACCTATATGAACTCCGAAGCGGTGATCCGCAGCTTGCGCCAGGGCCTGGGCGATCTATCCAAGATCATGGCGTTGACCGAGGAGGAAGAAGGCAGCCGTGTACTGGGCATGTTCGATAAAATCCTGGACTGGTCCGGATGCTATTCCGTGCGCGCCGCTGGTTTCAGTATGGCGCCTGTCAAGCAGGATGTCTATCGCGTCAAGTCTTACCTCGCACGCGATCCTGAAGCCGCGGACCGGTTTATCTGGAAGTTGTGCGGCGGTCCGAGCCGGGCCCTGGATTCCTTGGGTTATGCGCCGGCGGACAGTGCGGTCCTGATGATCGCCAACAGCGATCCGGCCGGCATCTGGGCCGGCATCCGTGAGGCGATTGCCGCTTTTGGCGGTCCTGACATGAGCGTCGAGTTCGATGCCTCGCTGCAGCATGTCGAGAGCATGGCCCAAATCAAGCTGGCTGACCTGATCGGGGCGCTTGGCAATGAACAGTTCCTGTCCCTTGGCCTGTCGCGCAAGATCAAGGTCAGCATTCCGATAGACGGCGACCCGTTTGACATTCCACAGCCTTCGCTGTTGCTCGGGCTCAAAGTCAATGGCGACCTGTTGCTCACGACCTTGCTGCAAAAAATGGCCGAAGCCAAACTGCCGATGGTCAAGAGCGAGGTCGACGGCCTGGCCCTGTACTCGGTCAACGTCCCCGTGCCTTCACCGTTCCCGCTCCAGCCCACGCTGGCCCAATCCGGTTCCATGCTGCTTTTCGGATCCTCGCCCGACGTGGTCAAAACCGCCGTGGCCGCGGCAAAAAATCGCGATGGCCTGTGTACCGATGCCTCGTTCAAGCAGCACTTTCCCGGTTTGCCTGACAAACTGAACAATCTAGTGTTCGTCAGTCCGCGTGTGGGCGGACTTGTTCGCGACCTGCAGAAACAGCTCATCGCCATTGCTCCGGATGAAGTGAAAGCCAAACCCGAATTGCTCGAATACTTGAACAAAATGGGCGATCAAACCGCGCGGACCTTTCTGGCGTTTTACAGCGTCAACGAGCCGGATGCGCTTTATATCGAGGGCGTGTTGAACTGCGGCAGCTATCACCCGGCTCTGGTTTTCAATGCGGCGCCGTTTACGCTCTTCGCGGGTTTGCTAGGGCGGCGCTCGCTCTCGGACCTTGATTTCAGCGGTTCTGTCATGCCGGAGCCGGAAGTTCGCAAACTGGAATTGCCCGGTCTGCAAATGCGCTTTTTCGACACAGTGCTCTATGGCAGCGCCGACGAGGTGATGAATCTGATGCATCCCGCCCTCTACAGCAAGGTCGATGAGCCCATGTTGGAAACCTGGATGATCGCTGTGCAGAATAAACTGGGTGAGTTGACCGAAGTCGTGGCCGACAGCCTTGAGGAAACCGAACTCAAAGAAGGCGGCGTGACCAAATCCACGTCCAAAGCCAAAGTCATGTTCGAAAAGGGCCAGGCGTAATCCGAGCTTGTTCTGCACAACGGCCAGTTGATCGAATTCAGCGTGTCGTCCGAGCAGCTCAAGGACTGGTTTCTGTTTGGCCCGCGCAATCCCGCGCACTACGAGATCCAGGCCAAAACGCTCATCGAGTTCCTGGCCGCCGGCGCTGACGATACCGCGTTCTCCATGTTCCATCCCAGCCTGAAAAAGGCTGTGCCGCTGGAGAAACTGAAAGAGATGATGGCCCAGTTCAGGGAGCAATTCGGCGCTGTCAAAAGTATCGAGCATGCCGGCAACACGTTTGACGGCGACGAGAATTCGCTTTGGGTGCGCTATAACCTGACCTTTGAGAAAGGTCAGACCAAAGGCCACGTCAAGTTCCAGTTCGTGGGCATGCAGGGCTTTATCCTAGGCTTCAATTTAAACGAAAAATAGCCGTCATGAACGCTATTTTTTTGTGGATAAGACAAGGTTCAATTCCGCGTTAGAGGACTATTTGCCGGCTATTGGGAAACCTATGGCAGCCAGATCCTACTAGCCGGCGGTCGTTGCGACTGGGAAATGCTCGGTATCCATGAGGACCCTTTCCCCAATCTGCGCTACATGGTAGCGTTCAAGTATTCGAAAAAAGAGGGCCAGAGAAAAATCCTGCAACGCAAAACACCGTTGGCGGACGCAAGTGAAAAATATGCCGCGACCGCACAGCAGCTTTTTCCTGCCCGTCAGGTTACGACCTTTGTCATCTACATCGTCTCCAACCTGGGCTACCGTATATTCAAGCTGGCGTGAAGCCATATACGCTTCAATACCAGGATTCGGCGTCTTCGGGCAGTACATCCTCTTGCTGTTTGTCGTCCTGCTGAAGGTCCGGGTCGTTTACCGGGTCGTAGATAAACCCGTTGTGTTGCGCTATGGGCGGTTTTTCGGGCATGGACCAGGGTTTGCCGCAGCTGAAGCCGGGTTGTGCGTTGAAGGTGTTCTTCACGATGCCTTTGCGCTCCACGTTTTTCATGCAGCCGATGATGCAGCCGCGCGCGCCGCAAAAGGCGATGGGCGACCGGGCCAACGCCTTGTAGGTGGGGAACGCGGGAAACATGAGCCAACCCATGTCCCAGGCTTCGAGCCAGGTGACCTGCTGTTCCGGGATGGGCAGGTAAACTCCGGGAAAACGCTTGGCCATGTAGGGGCTGTTCTTGCGGTTCAAACCGAAATGAGTCAGTTTGCATTTTCCCAGGTCCAGGTCGTTCCACTCGATTTTATGGCCGTCCGCCTCAATGGACACCACACGTTCACGGGCAATGGCGCCGCCCGGGCATTCGGATACGCAACGCTTGCAGCGGTCGCATAATTCACCCGTACGGATGGGGTCAGGTGCCAGTTCAGCGTCGGTCAGCACAATGCCGATGCGTTGGCGCGGGCCGAATTCCTTGGTCATGAACACCTTGGACCAGCCGATTTCACCAACGCCAGCCAGGGTGGCGGCTATGCGGAACTGGAGCGTGACATCGCCTTTGGGACGACCCTGCCCTGGGCTGGGCGAGCGCGGGCCGACCTCGCGCGTTGTTGCGCCAGCCGCAACCTGGACGCCTTCATAGCCGTGGTCTTCCAGGAAACAGGAAATGCGGTAACCGGCTTTGGCCAGCTCGCGGTTCAACCCGGCGTAACCAAACACCGTGTAGCTTGGAAAGTGTGTGCCTTCATCTATGCCACGGTAGCAGCCGCGCGGGATGCGTTTGATAAAACAGATGGCGGACCGGGCGCGCGGCATGATCTCGAAAGGGCTCATGTCCGGCGGCGCATCCTTGAAACGTTCGATGTTGGCGATGCCGACCTTGTCGACACCCGCCTGTTCCATGGCGAATTTTTTCAGGGTTTCGGCGTTGAGTTGCATGGGCAGCCTTCCTTTCTTCACACTGTTGCCGGTTCGCGGAAACGGTTTTTGAACGATCTCTTCAGCAGGCCGCTGTCTTCGAGGTGCGCCACGCAGGCGCGTCCGCAGGCAGCGCCCATGCGCAGCGGTTCGGCGCCGGTGGTGTAGGGATTGGCCATGACGCCGGTCTTGCAGATGCGGCAGCTTTCGATGCGCAGACCGTACCAGTGCGCTTCACCTTCGCAGAGCGGTGCGCTTTTCATATGATCAGCGGACAGGGCCGCGGCAGGGCAGGCTGTGGCGCAGGCGCCGCAATTGTCGCAGACCGAACCGCTAAACGGTTCGTCATACTCGAATTCGGCATCGGTCAGGATCGCGGTGAACACCTGGCGCGGACCGAATTCCGGGGTCAGGAAAAGCTTGGACCGGCCCATCTCGCCGAGGCCGGCGGCATGGGCTGCGTAATACAGGTCCATGATCACATCCAGTTCCGGTTTATCCGGCGATACGGCCAGGCCCTGGTGGCGCATGTCTTCGGAATGTTGCCACATGGGCACGGCTTCCCAGCCCTGGTTCTCCAGGTTGCAGCAGATGCGGTAGGTATTCTCGACCAGCAGCGAAATATAGCCGGCCGGATTGCACTGGCCCAGGGTGTACATCGCATTGCCAGACTCAACGCCGCGCATACCTCCACGCGTGATGCGAAAGCCCAGCACAATCACTGAACGGGTGTCCGGTTTGATTGCGCTCGGATGCGCCTCGGGCGGTATGCCGGCAAAACGCGCAATCGGTGCTATGCCGACCAGGTCGACGTCGGTTGAGCGTACTTTCTCTTTGAACTGAGTAGTATTCATTGGTGCTGTCTCCTTTTTTAGGTCATGGGTCATGGGTCATGGGTCATTGACGACCGGAAAATGCTTTGCCGAGTTGGCCTGCGCTGTGTTTCAGTGCCTGGAGGATGTACGCCACATGTTCGTCGGTCGCGCGAAAAGTGGGTACATTGACTCCCATGGCCGCCATAACGCTGCCGTCGGTGCGGCATACGGGCACGGCGACGGACACGGAACCGTTTTCGCCAAGCTTGTCGATGCGGCAACACTGTTCGTTGCGGATGTGTGCCAGGATCTGTGTCAGGGTCTCGCCATCTTCCGGCGTTGTGCCGTTGAGATGGCTTTGAATCAGTCTGCGTTGCCGCTGTTCGGGTTCATGGGCGACCAGCAAGCGGCTGGTGGCTAACTTGAGCGGGTCAACCACGCTGGAGCAGGGGTACTGAACCATGATCTCGTGCATGCCTGAGGTCCAGGCCACGACCTCCGCGCGCATGCCCACCAGCAAGGTCAATACGGCAGATTCGCCAGTGTCGCTGCTGATCCTCTCGAGATGCGGTCGGGCTGCCTCGGGCAGCATGGCCATGAACTCGCTACGCGCGGCCAGAAACCCGATGCCCGGTCCGAGTCGATAGCGTTTGCCGTCATTGGTCAGGTAGCCGCGCTGGGTCAGGGTGCGCAGGATATTGTGCACTGTAGCCACGTGCAGCTTGAGAACGCCAGCCAGCTCCGAAACGCCGCAAGGTCCACGCCCCGCCAGGGTCTCCAGCACGTCCAGAGTCCGGTCAATACATTGTATGCGTTTGCCTTCCATCTTTTTGCAGAATTATTACATTATGCAAAATGTTATTACAATATAATAAAAACAGAGTCAAGTAGGTTTTTGGAAAAAAGTAAGGGTTGAAAGCGGGCAAAGGTTGGAGTGGATCGGACGGATCGGTCCGATCCGTCCGATTAACTTGCTGTAGGGTTAGCGTCAGCGTAGCCTTTGGCGTTTTCCTGGCGGCAGCGTTGCTCGATGTCGTCGGGGTGTTCGCCCAGTTCTTCCAGCATGCGCTGGTGCAGCGATTCGCGAATGCCCTGGTATTTCGGGTCGTGGACCAGGTTTTTGAATTCGCCTGGGTCGTTTTCCATGTCGTACAGCTCGTATTCCGGGCCGTGTTCCTGGTCGAAGCGGGTGTGATAAACATATTTGTAACAGCCCTGGCGCACCATGGTAAAGCCGGAGGCAATGTTGTGGGCATAGTATTCGCTCAGGGCAAAGTCTTTCCATGACGCGTCAGCGTTGTCCAGCCAGTGGAGCATGGAATCGCCATCCCAGTCGCCGGGTACGTTGGCGCCGGCTAGTTCGGCAATGGTCTGCACCATGTCCACCTGGGAGCAGGCGCCGTTGCGTACCTGGCCGCCTGGCCAACGGGCTGGGTAATGGAAGATGCCCGGCGCCCGAGCGCTGTGCTCAAACATATTGTTTTTCCACCACAACCCGTGATCACCCTTATTTTCACCATGGTCCGAAGTGTAGATGACCACCGTATCGTCGTTGAACGGCGATTGACGCAATGCTTCGAGGACCTTGCCGATTTCGCGGTCCATCCAGTCGGTTAGGGCCCAGTACAATTCGCGCCCCTTCTTGACGATGGCCTCGTCCTGGCGCTCCATGCCAAAGCCTTTGCGCAATTGTTTATAATTGGAAGGCAACGCTTCGAGGATGCCTTCGGGTATGTTGGGCATGGGCACTTTATCCTTATAATAAGCGTAGATCTCTTCCGGCGCGATCAGCGGGAAGTGGGGCGCCAGGTAGCCGACCAGCAAGAAAAACGGTTTTTCGCTCGCTTCCGCGCTGTGCAGGAACGCGACAGCGTCTTCGGTGACCTGGCGGTCATGGTTCAGAATGCCCGACTCATTACTGGGATAGAACGCCGAGGTGCGGCCGGTCCAGCTTTTTAGGTCGGTCTCGTCCGCTTCCTGGTCGATCTTGCGGCGCTCGCCGCGTCCGGTTTTGTGCGAATTATTGCTGCCTACGGAACTGACGTCGCGGAATCCATAGCGCCGGTTTTTATCGTAGTGCATTTTGCCGCACAGACAGGACTGATAACCGGCGCTGTTGACCAGATGGGGCAGGGTGGGCATGTCGTCGGACGGCAGGCGGCAGTCATTGTTCCAGGCACCTAAGCGGCTGATGTATTTGCCGGCCGTGAAGCTGAGTCGGGCTGGTACGCACAGCGGCGAGTTGGTGTAACAGGCATCGCAGCGGATACCCTCGGCTGCCAGCCGGTTCAGGTTGGGCGTGCGGACCAGCGGGTCGCCGTAGCAGCCGGTCACGGCTGGGTCGTGTTCGTCGCTCATGATGACGATGATGTTGGGTCGTTTGTTCATGGTATGCTCCTTTGCTGTTGCTGTTGTTGTTTAAGAAATTGGCTGAACTCCGAGGCCGTGGTCAGGACATGGTTCAGGACGGACTGGATCTGCTCATCGTGTTCCGGTACCGTCGGATCGCCGGCCATGCTGATGCCAACGGCGCCGACAATGGTTGCGTCGTACGTGACCGGCGCCGCAACGCGCACGACATAAGGCTGCGATTCTCCACGCTCGATAAACCAGCCGGTTTCGCGGATCCGCTGCAGGCGTTGTTCAAAATCCGGACGCGCAACCACGGGCCTGAGTTCTGTTTCAAAGAGCCGGGCAACCAGTTTGTTGCCGGCAAAAGCGGTGATGACCTGGCCGAATCCGTTGCGGCCAAGGTTGATGTTGGCGGCGCCCAGCGCCATGTAATGAAATGAATCGGTTGCTTCACGCTTGGCGCGCATGAGCATCTGGTCCGGCGGCGCGAATTCGAAAAAAGCTGCGGATTGTCGGGTGACCTGGCGCAGACGCTCCAAGCCGGCAGCCAGTGTTTCATCCCAGTCGACCTGGCCCAATGTGCGCCGTGCTAGCGTGTAAAAGGCCGGCCCCAGAGCGTAATTGCCGTTGCGCTTGACCACATATTCCTCTTCACACAACACTTTCAGAATACGTGAAAGGGTAGGGGGCGGTAACTCGGTTGCAGCGCCCAATTCTCCGAAGGTGCACCCCTCAGAGCACTTCGCCAGCAAGCCGACCAGCCTGAATCCACGCCGTAACCCCGGCATCTGGTTGTGTTTTTGTTGATTCATGGTAACATAAATATAACTATAATTATGATTACGTAAGTTTGTGGCCCGGTCAAGAGGATTTGTGAGTTTTTTTTGGAGTGGTGAGTGGAAAGCGGCGAATGGCAAGTGGACCCGAGGTGACCCTCAACGGCAATCGCTCCGAAGACAGCCCTACTTCTCGGGTTCGACACGGAACCCGAAGCTGCCAAAGCTGAACCTGTCAAACAGGGTGAAGCGGTTGGCCGAACGGCAGTAAAAAAACGCGGCATGGTCCCAGCCGCCGCCGCGCAACACCAGGGTGGCGTTGGTGTTCAACCGCGTCTGCACTCCAGGCACCATCCCCAGACGTTGCCGTGCATATCGTAAAGCCCCCAGGCATTGGTTTTTCAGGCCTACGCGCTGGGGTTGGTTGCTGCTGTTGTGGAGATACCAGCCTGCTTGATTTAGGTTGGGCAACGCGCTCTCAGGTCATGCCCGTGTTTAAGGCGGTGCGCTGTCCGGCTCGGCAGGCATATTCCCATTCCGTTTCCATGGGAGGGCGAAAACGCATGCCCGTTGTCGCCTGTTCACAAAACTGGCGCACTTCCCTGGCGCTGACGTTGTTTACGGACAAACGACCGTCTCGGCCGAGGTATGCTCCTGTTCTTTGCTTTCATAATCGTCGGTCAGCTTGAATCCTCGTTGGAACCGTTACTCAAGGTGTAACATGCCCTATATTCATCCTTTTCGTAACTTTTCGGCGCAAAAAATAGAATGCGCGCAAAACCGCGGCACTGCTTTACATCTAATCGGTTGCGTGTTATCCTTTGTAAAGTATTTCGCGAACCTGGAGTGTATATGGGTAAAAAAGTCTGGCAATTGATAGCGCAAACCGTGGACAGTAAAACCCACGTTTTGGAAACCTTCCCTGTTATTTTGGGCAGCGGCGCGTCTTGTGACGTTCAAGTCAACCACCCGTCGGTGGCGGCGATGCATGTTCAATTCAACGCAGCGGGTCGCGCCATCGAACTGCACGACTTGCAGAGCAAGCACGGTACGTTTATCCAGGGCCGACCGATCAAAACCAGGCGCGTGGGGCGGCCTGGCGCGCGCGGCGTTGCGTTGCGCGTGGGCGACGTTGATTTTGTGCTGGCTTTCGGGCCGCTGCGCGAGGCGCCGCCGGCTGCGGATCCTATGCTGGCCGGTGATGATGGAGCGGCTCATTGGTGCTATCAATTGGGTGACGAACAGCAGGGTCCTTGCCGCGCGGACGAGATCCTGGCGGCCATGGAGAAAGGCTTGCTGCTTCCCACCGAAGAGGTCTGGCGCTCGGACACCGATTATCGCGTGCGCGCCATTGAAGCACGCGCTGTTTTGCGTCGCGAGTGCGCTGTTCACGAGCCACCGCAACCTTCCCCTGCGGATGAAAGCCGCGCGACCATTACCTGTCCCTACTGCTGGCATGCGTTTCCCTCCGAAGACCTGTTGTATATCGCGGGGCACGAGGATCTGGCCGGCGATTACGTGCTGGGACCGCACGAGGCGCAGCGCTTCCTGCCTTCCCGGTTCACGCCCGAGGGCCTGGCTCTGGATGCGCGCGGCATTGCCTGTCCGGATGTGGCCTGTCCCCGCTGCCACCTGCGCTTGCCCCATTCGCTGGTCCGCCGTTCCTCCATCTTTATTTCGCTGGTCGGTGCGCCGGCCAGCGGCAAGTCTTACCTGCTGGCCAGTTCCACCTGGAAACTGCGCACTGTGTTCCCGCGCCTTTTCGGTCTGCAGTTTACCGATGTCGACGCCATGACCAATCAATGGCTGCACGATTACGAGGAAACCGTCTTTTTCCGCAAGTCGGACCAGGCCTTTCGCGCCATTGCCAAGACCGACGAACTCTCGCCGCTGGTCTATCGCATGGTCAAGCTGGACGATATGACGGTGACCCTGCCGTTGCCCTGCATGTTCCAACTTACCTGCAAGCCGGAAGACGCGCAGGCCGCCGGCGTCGAGCCGATCCAGCACAACCTGGTGCTCTATGACAATGCCGGTGAGCAGTTCCAGGCCGGCCACGATTCCGCTGCCCATCCGGGTACGCGGCACATGCTGCGCGCCATGGGCATTCTCTTTCTGTTCGACCCTTCCATGGACCCGCGTTTCGCCGGCTTAATCAAATTCCCCCGATCCAGCGAAAAACAGTCCGCGCAAAGTCCTGTGCGCCAGGATGTGCTTTTGATTGAAATGATCGACCGGATTCGTAAGCTGCTCGGGCTTGACATCGACAGCACCTTTGAGCAGCCCATCATTCTCGTGGTGTCCAAGGCCGATATTTTCGGCGACCTGTTCGATCTTGGCCATGAACCCTGGCTGGTCCGCGACGGTCGCGCGGCATTGGACCTGGCTGCTATTGCCAAACTTTCTTTCCATACACGTGCGTTGCTGGAGATTCATGCGCCGGAAGTGGTCGGCGCCGTGGAATCGTTTGGCCGGCGTGTGGTCTATATGGCATTGAGCGCGTTGGGGCATCAGCCGGCGCGTGAAGGGATCCGACCCAGCGACGTCAAGCCGGCCTGGGTCGAAGCGCCCTGGCTTTACCTACTCTCCACGCTGGGTCTGGTGCCCACGGTCAAAACCTGTGCTCTGGCAGAGGAATTGACACCGGCCGAGATCGCGGAGGAAGGCTCATTCGTCCGTATCGTGCCGGATTCGGGCCCGCCGCTCAAGGCGCCTTTGGCTTACAGCGGATACGACATTCAGGATCCGGTGACCGGCCGACTCTTTCATGTGCCAGAAGTGGACGGCGCCGTGACGTTGTGAGTGCGGAACCACCATGTACGAGCTGGTCTATACCTCAGCGCCGCGCGGCTTACAACCGGGATCCAGCGGGTTTACCACGGTGGCGTATACGCGCGATATGCCACCGCCTTATGTGCATGTCTGCGAATCGCTGAGCGGGTATGTACATCATTTCCCGTTGAACAGCGCTCAATACGCGCTCAATCCGGTTGCCTACAGCCACGTCTGTCTCGATATTCTTGGGAAAACGTTTCACATCCTGTCGCGGGTGGCTTCCTATGGCGCCGACTACACCGGGCGTACCAACAAACTGGCCCATCACGTGATGATCGAAGCCGGAACCTTGTGCCTGCCCGGATCCGCCTGGCTCATGAGCAGGCCGGGTTTCTTTCTGGAAACCTGGGACCGGCCTGCCTGCCTGCTGCCGCCCAATCGCATCGCGATCCCAGCCGACGCCGGCATCGATTATCACGCCAGGACCTGGGAAAAGGTCATGGGCGACGCTGCCGGCGCCGCGCTGCTGGCCCGTCACCTGCTTGATCGTCCCGACGAAAACGCTGTGCTCGTGTTCTCTCCCGGCATGGAAGTGTTGCCCATGTTCGCTGAAGCTCAGGTTTTGCTGCCGCCGGCGAAACGCTGGCAGGCTACTTTTACAACCTATTACCTGGACCGTCTCATGGAGCGGCGCTGGCTCGGTTTGCTACGCGGAGCCGATGACTGGCGCAAAATCACCCGAAAGAGCGGTGCGTTGGTCTTTTTGCTGGATGAAAAACAGATCCTAGGCGATCCGCTCGAAGACCGGAACTTGATCGCCTGTGCGCGCAGCGGCACTCGGCCGGAGCAGGGAATAGAGAGCAGGGAACAGGGAGCAGGGAGGGATGATCGTCCGTGCCGCACTGAAACGCGGTATGCGTCGGAACAAGAACAAGAACAGGAACAGCAACAGGCGCGCGAAATCGTTGACGAAGTGCTTGAATCGGAGCAGGATCCGGTCGCGCAAAATTCTTGTCAGGCCGTTGTTGCGGAAAAGATCGAACCGCCGTCTTTGCCAGTCGTTGCGGCAGACGTTGACATCGCTGAGTCCGGCGGTCGACGCTATGCCTGGGCGTCGTGGTTGGTTTATGTCGTCCTGCTCTTGACCGGACTGGGATCCTTGCTGTTCCTGCTCAATCGCTGGCCGGAAGTTTTTCCAACAGCCGGCCCGTCATTGGAGGATGACGTCTATGCCGTAACAGTGGTCACCAACAATCTGCCCATGCCTGTGATGCCCACCAATCGTCGCGTGCAGGTCACGTTCTGGTTTCCCGCGGAGCATGACGGCGCATGGAGTCATGACCTGGCCAGTGATCCGCGACAAGCCGATTGTCAGTTGTACGATCTTAACGGTGTGCGTGTTCCATTTCGTTATACTCGATCAAGCGCTTCCGTGATGCCCGGTGAAAGCGCGGACTGCATCCGTATGGTCTGCGGCAAAATGACGATCGGCGAGGTGCGCGACAGCCGGATCACGATTCCGCACCCGGACCGGATCCGGCTGCCTGACCGGATGGCGGCGCTGGGCGGATTACGCTGGCGAACGGCGCGGGAAACGCGGTTGCTCTGGCGCGCACCGCTGATGCTGGCGCCCGCTGATTTCCAGCCCGTGCCGCAAGGCGGATGGTGTATCGATTTGCGCTGGCGCGACAGTCTGGTGTTCGCTGAGTTATTGGCCGGTTTTGACTCGGCTGTGTTGCGTTGTGAGATCACGTTCACGGATTATGATGGACAAAAGCATAAAGAGACGTTACGCTGTATAGGTATCGAGCACTGCGTGATCGCGCTGCGTTCAGATCGTGCATTGTCGCGTCTGGACGAGGTGGACAAAGCCGGCTGGACGCGCTATATTCATACCGTGCAGGGAATGGCATGGGGAGAGGAAGCAAACGTGACGCCGCTGTTGCCGGAACGCGCTGAAGTGTATGTCGAACCGGAATTGCGGCCGGTAATGGTGTGGGAATGAGCATGAATGTTGTCGCCTTGATTGAACAGATAGAGCGGATCCTGGCAAATCTCGATGATGATGATGCCGCGGCCAAGGCGCCTGATCTGGCTTTTCGTCTTTCCGAAATCAGCAAAAGGGTCAATAACCGCCTGCTGCAATGCCATGCCTACATCAAGGAGGAGAAACTCAGCGAAGCCATGCGGGTGGCCCGCGAGGAGCCTGCGTTGTTTGATATGTGCACCCAATTGGATTTCAATGGCGCCAAGGCCTGGCGTGAGCATTGTCTGGCCAATATGTGGCCGGTTACCGAACCCCTGCAGACCGACGCTGTCGAAGCGCTAATCAAATTAAAGGAATCCGGCGGTGAATTAAACGAACTGTTGGACGAATATCGTCGTGCCGTGCAGGCAAAGAACCTGAAAAAAGCCGTGCAGCTTTTGCGCCGGCTCAAAAGCGTTGACCCGGCAAACAAACTGGTGCAGCAGGATCTGGCCAAGTTCGAACAGCGTCGCGCCGAGCAAATCGCACGGGAATTTGACGAAGCCGCGCAGCAGGGCCACATCGACCAGATGGCTCTGCTGGTGACGGAGATGGAGGCTGACTGGGAAGGGCTGCGCAATGAAGAATTGCTAAGCTCGATGAAAAAGCGCTTGCAGGAGGTGTATGAGGAGGATGCCCTTATCCGGGCCCGCCGGTTACTCGATGTCATGGCCCAGGCCTACCAGTCCATGGATTTGATCAAAGTCAGCAACTTGATCAGGGATTATCGCCAGTTGCTCAAGAAAGGCCTGGTCAAGGAAAACGAGAACATGCAGCGCCAGTTCGAGGAGGCTTGCGCTTGGTATCGCGAGACCAGGAAAAAGCGGGAAATGGGGCAAAAGATGTCCAATACCCTCTTCGAACTGCGTACACGCGTGGAAAAGAACGAAGTGGACGGTCTGCCGGCTTTGCTCGCCACCCTCCAGCGCAATCGCTATCCCATACCGGAAACGCTGCGCAGCCGGGCCCTGGTGCTGCTGGAAAACAAGCGCTTGGCCCAGCAACGCATGTTGATCCGCAACGTGATCTCGGTCATCGTTCTCATGCTGATGCTCGGGGTGGTGACCCTGTTCCTCTATCAACGTTATGCTTTTGACCGGCAAGTAGCCTGTTATTCTCAGAAACTGCACCAAGCCTATGCCGAGCAGGATCTGGTTCAATGTAACGTACTGATGGGCGAAATCGAGCAGCGCCAGCCGCGATTGCTTGAGACGGAAGCCATTCGCCTCATCCGGTTGGGGATGGAGGAACTTGCCGCGCTCAATAAAAACAAAAAAAACGCTTTCGATCAGGCCTTGTGCCAGTTGACCGATTTCCGTCAACGCCTCTACCTTGACGTCGATCTCGATCTGGTTCGTCGGGGCATAGAAGAGGCAAGCTCCAACGCGGTTGATGACGCTGACAAACAGGCGCTGGCCCGGGAAGTGGAGGCGTGGGAGGATTTTCGTGCCGGCGTACGCAAACGGCGCGATGCTGAATGCAATGCCATGCTGGATGAGGTGACCGACGTTGCCGGCGTGAGCGGTTTGCCGGATGTGGCCCGCATCGAAGCGATCAACCGCGCGCTGCCTGAGTTGCGCGGCAAGCTGGAGCAAGCCGCTGCGATCAGCGACACGTCAGAAGCGTCAACCCAACGGCTGAACCAGGTGCAGCGCCACATCGATCGGCTCGCGCAATGGATGAAGCATCGCGCCGAGTTGCTGACCGTGCGCAAACCTTATGAAAGTCTCGTGGCCTACCTCGAAGCGCTGACGCGTTACGCCGATAATTACCCCGAGGATCCGCTGACCCGTAAAATCCGCGACGTAATGGCCCTGAAGGTTTCCTATCGCGCATTGGCCGCCGGTCCGGAAGCACGCGATCCGCGCGATCCTTTCTGGTACCCCGTGGCCCATGGCGCTGCCCGGTTCGAGGATCTGCTCGAGGAAAAATGGCCCGAGGTCAAAGCCATGTTCGCCGCGCTCAAGGCGGAAAAAAAATACGTCGAGCTTTATGTGTGTCGCTACATGGAAGATGTCGGCGTCTGGATAAAGGCTTATTTTGAAGGCAAACCCAAGCGCCAGATCGTGGACGGCATCTCCAAGTTCGCCGGATTGTGGTATGTCCCTTATCCTGAACATGCCAGGCCGCAATTCGAGTTTGCCCAGATCACGACCATGTACATCAAGGAATTGGAATTGACCGAATCCAGCAGTTTCCTCAAGCAAATGATCAGCGATGCGCTGTTTGCCAAGCCGCGCATGGCGGACGAGTTTTTGCTGGGTGCCATGCGCAAAGTCTACGAAAACCCGCACGTGACGCCGTTGCTTAAGGTGCGGCTGATTGAATTTCTGGTCAGCCGCATGATCGATCTGGTGGGTCATGACAACCTGCGTGAATGGGACGAATTCCACCGCGATCTCACCAGCATCGACCAGGACATGCACTGGCTTTGTATGGCCAGTCTGGAGGTCCAGAAGGCGGATAAGCAGGCGCGGGAATTGCTGGATAAGCATTTCAAACAGGACCGGATAACAGCCGTCTACGGGACCAGCCGCCTGTTGCGTAAGCTTGCTCTGCAGCGCAATGTTCACTGGGTCGGCGTCGTGCCGTTGAGCGACCCGCGCCGTATTGTCTGGAACAGCGGCGAGGAACCGCTTGAAACGTGGGTGGTGCGCATCGAGCATGAACCTGTCCGCGCGGTCATTATGTTGGCGCGCGAAAAGGGCGGTGAGACCGACCTGGTGGAACTGAAACCAGGCGAACCTTTGTTCGCCCCCCAGGGCAAGCACACTACGCGCACTCTTTTCGACGCCATTATCAAGCATACACAACTGGACGACGTCAGCCGGATCGTCCTGCCCCCCTGCTGGCCCATGAACTTCCAGCGGCATGGAGATGCCCGTGCCCCCTGAAGCGCCTTTGATTACCGTGCTGAACTGGGAGCGCCAGGATATCGAGCAGCGGCTCTGCGTGCCTGGAGGAAAATATACGGATGTCAATCCCTGGCTGGCCCTGTTGCTGGGACTGGCCATGATGGCCATGGTCTACCTGGCGGCCTATTTCCTGCGCAATCAACGCTTTGGCGATATGCTGCTCAACCGCGGAATCACACCCTGGTTCATTGTCCTGTTCGCATGCTGGGCGCTGGCCATGCTGACGATTAAATCGTCCAAATTACGTTTGCAGAAAAAAGCGCTGAGCCTGATGGTGGTGCCGCACTCACACGATTTTGTCCTCACCCCGGCGACCGCGCCCGAGATCCTGGAGCGGATGTACGGCCTGGTGGACGATCCGCGTCACTTCATCCTGCTTTGCCGCATCGATCGTGCGTTGGCCAATTTGAGCAATATCGGCATGATCGCCGACGTTTCCGAGATGTTGCGCGCTCAGGCCCAGAACGACGAAGATCACATGGAATCCAGCTATTCGCTGGTGCGCGGTTTTATCTGGGGTATCCCAGTGCTGGGCTTTATCGGCACGGTCCTTGGTTTGTCCTCGGCCATCGGCCGGTTCGGCGCTGTGCTTGCCGCGGCTCAGGACCTGAACCTGATGAAGAACTCCCTGCGCGATGTCACCAGCGGCTTGAGCATTGCATTCGACACCACGCTGTTGGCTTTGATCGCCGCTTTTGTCATCCACCTGCTTATGACCGCCATGAAAAAACACGAGGAGAATTTTCACGACGAGTGCAGGGAATACTGTCATGCCCACATCGTCAGTAAGTTGAGGCTGTTCAAGAAATGAACGCAAACGGACGGGCCTCATGAGAAGCCGGCGCGGTCAGGAAGCTCCAGTATCTTTTTTTTCTTTTCAGGACATCATCACCGCGATCTCTGGCATCATGATTTTTCTGGTTTTGATGATGGCGCTGGAACTGACGTTGCTCGATCACGCTGCTTCACCGCTCCCAAAGTCGGCGCCTCGCGAGCCGCGCCATGAACTGTTCGCAAGTCGTGTCCGCAAGTCCGTGGAAAAAGGAAGCCTGCCTGTGCGCGACATGCGCGAAGCCGCGGCAGCCTTCACCCGGCTTCTTCGCGAACAGCAAAGCATCACCAACCAGACAGCCGAGTTGGCGACTGCGATTGCCCGTGACCAACGCAGCATTGCCCGGCTCGCCGAGCAGCAAAAAGCATTGCTGTCGAACATGGAGGCAATCCGCCGTGAACGCGCTGCTTTGCGCAAGGCGACCGAATTGACCCTGATCCCAGAACGCGACAGCGATAAGCAGCCCATTGTCGTGGAATGCAGTGGCGACCGGATCCGCGCCGCGCGTATCGATCACAGGGACATGGTTCGCGCATTCGATACCGACGACAAAGGCAAGAGCGCTTTTATCCGGTATGCCGCCGCACGCTCGGATGCACAGGAATATTTCCTTTTCATGATCAAACCGTCCGGTGTGGATTATGCCATGTCGCTGATTCAATTGATGCGCAACAAAGGATTCGACGCAGGTTACGACGCCCTGGAAGAGCAACTTGCCATCAGGTTCTGGGAGGCGCCCGAAAAAAATGCCCCGTAAAATGCCGCTGAACATCAGCAGTTTTGATCTGTTGCTCGATACCATGTGCAACACATTCGGCGGCATCGTCTTCATCGCCTTGCTGTTGGCCTTGATGCCCGTGGGTCAATCACGACAAGCTAAAGCGCCGCAACCGTCTCAAAATGAAGCTGCGTTGGAAAAGACCATTGAAGAGCTATGGCAGGCAGCCCATGTTTTCGGTGGGCGCGATTCCTTGCCGTTGCCGTTCATGTTGCAGGCCGCGGTCGACCATTTGAAACAGGCCGTGCACAAAGCCAGGATCGGTTTGAGTGAGATGAAAGCGCGAAAAACCGCGGTTCAGGTGGAACTCAGCATGGCTGAGCGCGAGTTGGACCTTTTGAAGCAGCAAGCGGTCCGGCTCGAGCAGATGCCGCCCGATGATAACAGCCTGGTTCGCGACGCACGCTATCCTCTGCTCCACACCGTGCATAAATCGACCTTGTTCCTGGCCGTGATGAACCACAAAATCTACGCGGTCCACGACGTGAGCCCAGGCCCTGGCACGTTGTTCCGCGATTTCGATCACGAAGACTGCGATGTGGTTGGCAACAGGTTTGCCATGTCGTATGTTGTTACGGTGCGGCCGGACGCGGGGTCGAAAGTAGTGATTGGCGACATTGCCCGTGGCAAACTAAAAAAAGCGCTCCACAACCTGGATCCCAAGAAGACGTTTATCAGCTTTGTGGTGGACAAGCGTTCTTTCGCCGAATTCAATTATGTCAAGGAGATGTTCCTCGAACGCGGCTTCGAATACATGTGGTGGCCCCACGAAAGCCCGTTCACCATCCACAAATCCTCGCGCCTGTTCGCGCAATAAAAAAAGAAAAAGATAAACAGTGACCAATGACCAACCGTTTTTGTTCGCTTCGCGCGTTGAAATTGTTTACTATAGTCAATACTCAACTCGCTGGCCTGTTCCCGGTCGGGTTTAGTTAGTGCTTTGTTTGTTGTTTCTCGGTCAGGCACCGAGAACGCGGCCATTTCGCACATCGATGGTTCTCGTCCCAATCCGTCCCATTCTGATTTGATTCTTTGCAGGATATGCCCTACTGATCCGTGAGCCGGATCCAAATGGTAGGTGTCCGTGATGGGATAGTTCGTGAACCAAGCCCGCAGTTTACCGTTGCAAAGCATTTCCTCGACTATTTCGAACGCCAATCGGCGAACCGTTATGGGGTCGGTCACATCCGCCTCTGTGGTTCGATAGTCTTCCCCATTGGCAATATATCGGAGGATCCAGAGCAACTTCCAGAGTTCCGCTGGTCGATCATCATCGGCACAATCGCTCAGGAACCCTTGAGTTGCGAGTGCTTTCCACTCAGTCTCGCGGTGACTGATAGGAACTTGTTTTTTTCATATTAACGAAGTTACCAAAGCATAGACACAAAACAAGCTAAAATTCCCTAAGTTCATCCAGGGTATCGGGAACCACCCGCGCAATCAGCGATGTCGCGGTCTTCGAGACGCGTGCGCGAGAGTCCTGGCGCTTCTTCCCTCCGCCTATGGCATTGAGCATCTGCTTGCTCTGAACCCCACGAAGTCCGCGGACGGAAAGACTATCCGCCATTGTGTGGCAGACTGTTTCGCGAAGCGAATAGATGCGAAAGAGAACAAGCGCGACATTCCCTTCAAGTACCAGCATTTCGGCTATCTGCTATGCTGTATGCAATCCGGTGACCGCATCGTAACATTCAATTACGACACTCTGATCGAGCGTGCTCTTGAGAACGCCCAGCGCACACCCCAGGAACATGAGGATCAACCCAGGCTTGCCCGGGAGTGCATCTCATATCTCCGGGATTGCCTGCACATACGGCTGAGTCCGGCGGAAGTACTCCAAGATAATCTGAAATACCCGTTTTCCGGAAAGGGAACGCACTCCTTCGGAATGATCAAGATTCATGGCAGTTTCAACTGGTCCGCATCCGGCCATGCAGTGTCCCAAGATAATTTAGAATGGCGTCCCACATAAATTAGAATGATTGA
>CAZOLK010000053.1:0-9489 GCA_964580325.1 uncultured Verrucomicrobiota bacterium
CTTCGGCAAATATCTCGATGCGGGCGACGACTATTTTCTCGTGGACGAAATCCGCATCGGTCAAAGCTGGCAAAGCGTGGTGCCGACGGCGCAGGCCGGCGATCCGGGCGAAACCGACACCGACGGCGACGGCATACCGGACGAATACGAAGAGCGCTACAGCGCCGGTCCGACCAATCTGACGGCGGGCGCCGACGATGACGGCGACGGATTGTCGAATTACCAAGAGTACATTGCCAATTCCGATCCGACCAATGGCCTTTCACGATTGTGTATCGAGGCCGTGAATCCCGACATTTCGGGAAGCAACTTCATCGTTCGCTGGCAGAGCCAGTCCAACCGCATCTACGGCTTGACCTGGCTGACAAACCTGTTCGCGGACCCCGGCGCCCCGGTCGCCCTCGGCCTGCCGACCACCCCGCCGCAAAACGCCTACACCGACACCACCCATGGCGCAGAGGCGCACGGGTTTTACCGGGTGAACGTGTCGATGCCGTAGACATCAATCCAGTCCACGTTGTGATTAGCGATATTCCTGCGATGTGGTGACTTGCCGGGTGGACGATCCAGGATTCGATTCAGGGCTAGTGAATGACTTGCGGAATATGCAAGAACTGCATTTTCAAAATCTCTTTCGGCACACCGTCAGTTCTGTAGAACTCAGTCCAGAGGGGTAATACCACAAATCTACGCCTCTCCATATTTGCACCCTGCACCCTACCCTTGCACCCTGCACCCTGTTCTTTGCTCTGTGCTCCTTTTTCTACCCCAGATCCAGATCATCCCCGAGCAGAATCCGCATGGTCTCGACCACGCCCCTGGCCAGGACCTTATGCCGGTAGCCGCCTTCCAGCATAAACACAATGCGCCCATCGCACAAACGCCGGGCGGTCTGGTAGAGTGCCGTAGAGATCCGGCGGAAGCCGGTCAACGTCAGGTTCAGACCGGCCAACGGATCGTTCCAATGGGCATCGTATCCGGCGGAGATCAGCATCATGCCGGGTTGAAAGCGGTCCAATGCCGGGACAATGTGTTCGTTGTAGGTTTGCGCCATTTCCGCGTCGCCGGCGCCGGTCGGCAAGGGCAGGTTCAGGATATGTCCGTTGTCTGCCATCGGCACGCCAGTGCCGGGATAAAAGGGGTGTTGATGGGTTGAGATGAATAAAATGTCTGGCTGACGCTCAAAAGCTTCCTGGGTGCCGTTACCGTGATGCACGTCAAAATCAACGATGGCCAACCGGGCCAAGCCGGTTTGCGCCTGCACGTGGCGCACGGCCAGGGCGATGTTGTTGAAAATGCAGAAACCCATGGCGCGCTGGGCCAGCGCGTGATGGCCGGGCGGCCGCACCAGCGCAAACCCGTTGTGCAGCCGGCCGCACGCAACGGCAAGGGCCAAGTCAATGCAGCCGCCCGCCGCGGCGCAGGCCACATCCCAGGAATCGGCTGTCACGTAAGTGTCCTCATCCAGGAGTCCGCCGCCTTCGGCGCTATATGCGTGTACGCGTCGGATATAGGCCGGATCGTGGTTCAAGGCCAGTTCGCCCGGTTGCGCTTTGCGTGCCGGCACCGCATGCAGGCGCTCCAGTACGCCGGAGCAGGCGAGTTTATTTACAATCGCGCTCAACCGTTCCGCGCTTTCCGGATGGCCGGGCATGACATGGCGCAGAAAGATCGGGTCATAGACAAAACCGGTTCGGTTCCCTTCCCGAGATATGGCGTTGTGCAACATCGGACGCACGGCCTTCGACACGCGACGCACGTCACCCGACACTTTGACGCTATTCTCGATTGATCAGCCCCTCGACTTCGCTCAGGAACTGGTTGACGTCGCGAAAGCGGCGATACACGGAAGCGAAACGGACATAGGCCACTTCGTCTAGCTCCTCGAGATGCTCCATGACTTTGCGACCAATGTCGAGGCTGGGCACCTCGCGCTCGTATTCGATTTCCAGTTCGCTGCTAATCACGTCGACCAGGTTTTCGATCTCCTGTGTGCCGATTGGGCGCTTTTCACAGGCTTTTTCGATGCCGCTAAAGAGCTTGTGACGATCCAGCTCCTCGTGACGGCCGTCGCGTTTGATGACTTTGAGGTTGGTTTTGACCACCTCCTCGTAGGTCGTAAAACGGTGCCCGCACTTCTGACATGTCCGCCTGCGCCTTATCCCCGCGCCATTGCGAACCGACCGGCTGTCGATCACTTTGTCTTCCAGGTGTGAGCATCTAGGGCATCGCATGCTATCGTCTTTCCATATTATTAACGTTAATTATTAATGTTAATCACGGCAACTCTAGGCCAGTTACCGATTCAACGCAAGCAGAATGTTGGCGGTCGGGAGGAGCGGGGCGTATTTCCGAATTACGAAAAAAAAATCGCAATCCACTATCGTCAACCGGTTCAAGACATGATCAACCGCACGTCAACAACCTGTCCCTTTTCCAGCTTGCCCACGCCAACCGGAACGGTGACGATCCCGTGGGCCTTGCACATGGCGTGGATGTGTGCGGAGCCATGGTACTTGATCGGCTCAGCCGTACCGCCGGCCAGCAGGCGCACCGGAATCGAAGACTGGCGCACGGTTTTCTTGCGGCTGATGCTTTCTTTCAAGCGGGCGGGAACTATAGTCGGTTGATACGCATGGCCCATCAAGGCATATAGAAACGGTTTGACCAGGATTTCGAAAATGACATATGTCGAAACCGGATTACCGGGCAAACCACAGCAATAGACGCGGCGCTGACCGTCGTCGCGTAAGCCGAACACCGTTGGTTTACCCGGTTTCATGGCTACGCTCTCGAACAATAATTCGAATCCGTTGGCTTTCAGAATGCCCGGCACCAGATCGTAAACGCCCACGGACACCCCGCCCGAAAGCAGCAGCAGATCCTTTTCAGCCGCGGCGTTCTCGATGGCTGAATGAATCACCGCCTGCTGATCGCCGGCAATGCCGTCATACCAAGCCGTTGCACCCATGGCCGTGACCTGGGCGCACAATTGATGGCTGTTGCTGTTGCGAATCATGGCGCCCTCCGGTTTTCGGTGCGGTTCCACCAACTCGCTGCCGGTCGGGATGACAGCCACCCGCGGCCGGCACGCAACCCACGGTCGCGTGCAACCCACCGACGCCAGCAGCGCGATCTCGGCCGGCCCGATCCGGGCGCCGCACTGTAGTACCGTGTCGCCGATGCGCACATCTTCGCCACGATAGCAGATGTTGGTCGACGTTTTGGCGGCGTTAAAACGGATCCGTCCATCCGGGTTCTTTGCCGTATCCTCCACCTTGACCACGCAGTCCGCGCCAGGCGACACCGCGGCGCCAGTCATGATCTCTGCGCATTGGCCCGGCCCCAGGGCGTGCGAGGGCAGTTTACCGGCCGGAATATGATCCACCATGGTCAAGGGCTGATCCAGGTCTGCGCGGCGACAGGCAAAACCATCCATGGCCGATTTATCGAAAGGGGGGATATCCACGTCAGACTGTACATCCCGGGCCAGTACGCGCCCCAGGCTCTGTTCCAGCGTGGTCTCCTCTCCGGGCAGCAATCGCGCTGCATCCAGCGTTTTCATCAAAGCTTCGTCATACGGTATCATTGCACATCTCCATACGGTTATGTCAAATGCTCCAGCCTTCCCGGTCCAGGCGCAGCCTGTCTGACGGCAAATCCCAGCCCTGGCCGTTGAACGTAACTTGACGGGTAGCCTGGTGGATGACGGCCTGACAGGATGGCTTGACGGTTGTTTCATCGCTGACGCGAAACACCAGGAAAAGGTCGGGCTGAATAACCAGGCGCAGACTGTTGGATTCGCAAATCGCAGCGTCAGCCTTGCTCAACAGCGGGGCCAATGCACGGGCGGCTTCCGCGATATGCGGCAGGTGTACGCGCAACCAGAAGACCCTGGTCGCGCCTGCGTGCAGCATACGCATGGTGTCGTTATGCGGCGGGCCGCCGTCTTTTTCTTCCAGGATCTCGAACGGCTTGTCCAGCGCAGCGCACACACCGCGGTCGCCGTGCGGGCCCTCGCGTGCGGCAATCGCGGTCGCCTTGACCGCGACCAGACGCAAACCCACGGCGCTGAACCGCCGGATCAAGCGCACCGCGAACTCGGTCTTCCCCGCGTTACGACCCATCGCGCCGAGCATCAACAGTTTGGCTATGTAAATCGTGTCATTTTCCATTCAAACCGTATCTTTACACAAAATCCATACGTGATCAAGAACGGTGCATCGATATTTGCCGGAAAGCGTTCTAATCGGCAAACTGCTCGAGTTTGCCGCGATAGGCAGCCAGTTGACGGGCATGGCGTTCGGTGCGCGGGCCATAGTGCGGCAGTTCCCGGCCAAACTCGTATGCGCCAATGTCCGGAGCTTTGCCGTTATGGTCATCGTTGATGCCGGGCAGCGGGCAGGCTGCATCGACGATGGCTGCGTCTTCTTTGGGGCGCAGGTCGACTTGCCGCGGCAACACGAATCCAGCGTCTTTGGCATTGTGCGGCGGTTCGCCGGCGCCGGCAAACAGGCTGTAATCGTCCAGCAGCAGGCTGGCTTTGTCAAAGCCGGTCTCGGCTTGCAGCGCTTCGAGGGTCGCATAGCTCTCCTTGCCGACCATCCATTGCTGGGAGGGCAATCCATTGCGAAAAGCATTGTGGCTGACCTGGTGTTTGGCGTCGGCTTTTCCCGAGGCATACACCACGACCGGGTTGCGCTTCTCCCGCCTGGGCCCGATCGAAACGTTGTTCTGGATGATCCAGGTCGATTGATGCGGCTCGGTCCAATTATTGGGCGCCATGCGCATATGGGTGGAAGACGTGTTGTGCAGGTAGAGATATACCTGAGCGCCGATCTGATCTTTCATGGCCATCTTGCCGCCGCCCGCGTTCCAGACAATGTTGCGGATCCAGTAGACCGGCCCGGCAAACACCGGCTGGACGGACAACGGCTGGCTCGAGCAGTTGAAGCAGCGATTGCGCAACATGCGCAGATTGGCATACCCGCCGTCGGTTTCAATGAACTGATCGGCGCAATTCTGGATGTCGTTGTTGTAAAAATCGATGGCGCGCGACTGCTGACCATACTGCGAATCGGACATGCTCGAGGTAAAGATGTTGATACCGTCCCAGAAGTTGGCCACGTAATTATGGCAGACCACATGGCCCTGACCGGCCAGCACAGCCGCATAACCGCCGACAGCGCGACCAAACGTGTTGATCTTGTCTTCCGGCTGACGACCAATGAAGATATTGTCAGCAATGACAAAGTCGTCGCTGCGCCCGTCCTGAGCCAGCACGCCGTACACCACGCCCTCGATCCAGCAGTCCTTGACCGTCAGCCCTTTCATGCCGCCGCCGCGCAGGTTTTGGAAACCGCAGTGAAAAGCGATGTCCGTACCGCGGATGGTCAGGCCTTCAAAGTGCAGGTAATCGGCTGAACGCAGGTTGAACAGATTGTGGCAGCCATTGCCGTCCACGATCGCCTCGCCATCGCCGACCGCCACAATATAGATCGGTTTTTCCGACGTGCCTCTGGCGTTCAGCGTGATGGTGCCATGCTGCCAGTAACTGGGCGCCGGCTTGCCGTCCTTCCAGTAAAGCTGGTTGTCGTACTTGTGTACGCCTGCATGCACTTTGATAAGGGTTCCGGGCTCCGCGCCCATGCCGGGACGGAAGGTCTGGTAGCAGTCACAGATCGGTAGGTAGCCGTTGACCGCATGCATGATGTTATCATAATGTGGCTTCTGCTTTTTACCTTTCCAATCGGGCGGATAGACATGGCGCACCGGACCGTCCGCGGGAACCTCGGGTTCCGCGCGCGTGGCCAGGGTCAACGTTTTCACGGCTTCGCCGTTGACGCCGTCAGGATCCTGCAATTCCAGACGCACTTCGTATTCCGTGCCCGGTTCCAGGTCCATGATGCTGCCGGCCACGGCATCGGGGATGATGTAGGTGGGCCAACCGCAGGCCATGGCCAGGAACACCTTGCTGCCCAAGCCGATACGATAGAGTGGCAAATACGGTTTCCAGGCATCGGTTCCCTTTTTGCGAAACTGAACCTTGCCTGTTGCATTGCCGTTGAGGTCGCCCTTTACACGCCATTCGAATCCCAGGCTGATCAACGTCGGCCGTTCGACGATCAACTCGCCTGCTTCAACCTTGTATTCTGCCGCAACAGTTGGTTTTGCATTCAACATCATTCCGGCGCAGACGAGTCCGAGCGCCAGCACCTTTTTTTGCCGTTTATATTTTTTTATGTCTTTCTCCTTTGCTTAATGCGTTTCAAATAACATAGGTGCATGGGCGTGTCAATCCTGTTTTTCGATATGTATGTTTCATTTCAGGCGCAACCGGGTGCATCGCCGATTTCGGATTGCGGATTGCCACTCGCCATCCGACAAACAATAGCCAACACGGAATAGCCAATGTTCAAGGAAGGAAGAAGTTCCCGCCACCCGACACTCCCCACCCGACCCACGCGACCCACGCGACACTCCTCGCTATCTGCCACGGCTGATCATCAATACCGGGCAAGGCGCTTGCCGGGCAATGGCCAGCGCGATGTGTCCGAAAATCTTGTGCTTGCGGCTGACTCTTTGCAGGCCCATGATGATCAGGTCGCTTTGCGCACCGTGGGCCATGATTTCAAGTTCAGGCGCGGCGGCGCGCACGATCTTGAGGTCAAACGCTTGGCACGCTTCGTCCCTGGCCAATTGGTGCGCGGTCTGGCGCGCTTGCTCGTAAGCGCGCGCGGAAGCGGTTTCTGGCAGTATGCGTAAATAGGTGATTTCGCGACGACACCCCAGGCACAGGCGACCGATCAGCCGTGCGCGCAATTCATCGTGGCTGCTGCGACCTCCCACCGGGATCAGCACGCGGCGCACTCTGGCAATATCCCAGCCCGGCGCAGCCTTGAGCACGGCCGCATGGCAGTCGACGCGGCTCAACAGGGCTTCCAGGTCTTTGTGGTTCAGTGTATCCACGCCGCTGGAAAAACCGAGCAGCAGACTTTCGCAGCGGTGCATGCGCACTACGCGCGCGATCTCGTTCCAGGGCTGCGAAGCAATGGTGACCAGCGCTTCCGGCGCTATACCGGCCTTGAGCGAGGCGGTCAGCGCTTCGCGCAGCACGGCCTGCGCGTTTTCTAGGCGCTGCCCCGTGTTTTTGTCCGAAGCAGCCGGCGTAACCACCGAAAGCAGCAGCACGCGACCGATCTCGGGCGGGGCCATGGCATTGGCCAGCATGACCATGGAGCCGACGTGGGCCGGGTTGACCAGCGGCGCCAGCACCAGCGGATTGTGTCCACGCAGCCGTTCCAGTTGCAGGTCGTGGCCCTCGGAGGCTGCGTCAAAAATACGGGCGCGGTGCGCCAGCAGCGAACGGTAAACCAGCGCACCCAGCGTCAGCCAGCCCAGTACAACCAGGCCGGCCTGGGGCGCGGCAATCCCCTGGAAAAGGCCCAACCCCAGGCAAGCGGCAGCGCCCAGCAGTTGCGGCAAGGGAAACAGCGGGACCTTGAACGCGCCGCGCCGACTGCCGGCGCGGTGCCGCACCAGAACCGTGACCCCATGCACCAGGGCAAACGTGAGCAGGAAAATCAGGCTCGATGCCGCTCCTGCCGCTGCCACGTCAGGCAACAGCAGGAGCAGGATCACTACGGCCAACGAACTCAACAGCACGGCCATAATCGGGGCGCCGCTATGTTCGCCAAGGAAACTGACCGCAGTGGGCAGGGTGCGGTCGCGCGCCATGGAAAAGGCGACCCGCGAGGAAGCGTAGAGATTGGCCTGCAGGGCCGAGAGCATGGACAACAGGCCGGCGACGGCGACCAGCCAGAACCCGGGACCACCCAGAAAGCGCTGTACCGCCAACGGCACCAGCGAGACTTTATGATCCTGGGCATAGACATCGATGGCCACGCCCTCGGGCGCGCCCAATACGGCCAGCACCAGCAACAGCGGCAGATAGATCAACAGCGCCATCCCGAGCGACATGAACATGGCGTGCGGAATCACGCGTTGCGGCTCGCGGATCTCACCAGCGGCCGCGGCGATCAGATCGAATCCCTGCAGTGCGATAAAGGTGAAACCCATGGCCTGTAGCAGGCCGGGAGCGCCGCAGGTAAAGAACGGCGACAAGCGAGCGCCGGCTGCGGACCAACCCGTGCGGCAGACAAAAAATAGACCAAAGGCGATGACCGTGCCAAAAACCAGAACTTTGGCAATGTTGATCCAGGCCCCGCCGCCGGCATCGCCGCGGGTCAGGCGAAAGCCGAACCAAGTAGCAGCGCCTAGCGCCAACAGCACGGTCAGACCGGGGTGATGCAACCAGGCCGGCGCCGTACCGACCAAGGCGCGCCAGCCGTTTTCCAGCATGAGCAGGAAAAACGCGGCGAAACCGCGCGCATAGAGCACGCTGGCCACAATCGAGGCAAACCAGACGATCCAACCGACCATAAACGCCGAATTGACGCTCATCACCTTGCGCGCAAAAGTGTACGCACCGCCCGATTCAGGGAAACGGGTCGACATTTCGGCAAAGCTCAACGCGGTCAGCAGAGCAATCAGCCCATTGAGCGCGAACGCGGGCATGGCTGCCGGACCTGTGGCGGCAAAGGCCACGCCGGCCAGCGCCAGGATGCCGCCGCCCACGATAGCGCCCACGCCCATAATGGTGGCGCCGAACAGCCCTAGCACCCGGCTGTCCGAACGGATCGCGGATGATGAAGGTAAAACTGGCGAATCTTCTTCCATGACCATACCCTACGGCAATACGAAGCAAAGGCAAAGGAGAAACCGGATGGCCATGCTGGAGGCTGGACGAAGCATGCTGTTTTACCAGCGGTTTGCATTTCCGTTGGCTGCGGTGCTGGAGAAAATCTTTGAACCGTTGCTGAGTGAACCAGTTAAGGTCATATCATTTGTGCAACTCAATGCCACCTAGAATGAACGGCTTTTGCTCACAACGTTCATAGGCCTTGCTGACTTCATCGACCAGGTTCATGCGCCATACCCTCCCGCTTTTTCAAGATCAGCCAGAGTCACATATCCTGCGACACGCGCACCACAGCGATTGGCCAGCACTTCGGACTGTTCGCCATCCGGGTCGCCGAGACAGGAAACCACCAGTTCAGCGCCCTCAAAAGGCTCGTTGCGGGTATAGCCGTTGACCGTAATGACCGCATGCATGCCCGCGGCCCTAACCGCGCGATAACCGGTGTCCGAATCCTCGACCACCACGCATTGGGCCGGTTCCACACCGAGTCGTTCCGCCGCGGTGAGATAAATCTCCGGATCCGGCTTCTTTTTCGTAACCATATCGCCGGCCAGCAGTATGGAAAAGCGTGCGGTCGTATCGCTGCCCACCGCATGATTCAATACGGCTTCCACGGATTCCTTTGCTGATGTTGAGGTGACGCCCAGCACCCAGCCGGCGTCCAGGGCCGCGGACTGACGGGTGGACAGGGCATCGGCCGAGACGGCGACGATGGGCAGGTTAATGCC
>CAZOLK010000053.1:9499-26901 GCA_964580325.1 uncultured Verrucomicrobiota bacterium
CCAGGGCCGCGCGGACAACCCGCCGCACGCCGGGACGAGGCGGAATCTGACCCGATGCAATGATTTTCGTGTACAGTTCAGTCTTCTTTTTGTGCCATTGCCGGATCAGCGCGTCACGTTCATCTTCTTCGACCGGCGGGGCATACACAGCCAGGAAATCGGGATCGTCAAAAAGCAAGCGTATACGCTCCTTGCCGCCGCCGATTTTCAGCTTGGTGCCATACTGCTCCTCGGTCCACTGCCAAGGCACGTCAAAAGCTTGCCACATCAAGTTAAAAGCCGGCAAATGGCCGTGCCGCTCCGTATCCCCCAACACACCGTCGCAATCGAACAACAGAATCTTTTTCATCAGGCTTTTTCCTCACTTTCAAACAAGGCCATGTAATCCTCGGCCATCCGCTGGATAGCATCCCGGGCCGCACCCATCAGCTTGAGCGGGTTGTATTCTTCCGCGTGCCCATCCAGGTAGACTTTGAGCGCATCGGCGAACACGATTTTCAATTGGGTCGAAATATTGACCTTGGCCATGCCGCGACGGATCAAGTCTTTGAATACCGCCGGCTCCAACCCGGTGCCGCCATGGAGCACCAACGGGATCGGCGCCTGGTCAATGATCTCGGTGACGCGCTCGAAGCGGATGTCGGGCTTGCCTTTGTAGACGCCATGGGCCGTGCCAATGCCGGGCGCAAAGCTGTCGATGCCGGTTTCGCGGATAAAGCGAACAGCCTGGTCCAGGGGAATGGCCGGCCCTTCCTCGTCCGAGCCCACGCCGTCTTCAACGCCCTTGACCGCCTCCACTTCGCCTTCAACCGCCACGCCGCGCGCATGCGCCTTGCGCACCACGTCACGTGTCATCTCGAGACACTGCTCATAACCGTACTGCGAACCATCGAACAGGACCGAATTCCATCCAGCCTCGATACAGGCGTCGATCACCTCCGGCTCAGGACAGTGATCCAGGTGCAGCGTCGCGGGAACAGCGACCTCGGCAGCCATGGCTTGAAACATGGCCTGCAGCGCTTTGGCGCTGTAAAAGCGCACGGTCTTGACCGAAACCTGCACCACCACCGGCGAACGCCGGACCTCGGCCGCGGCCAGCACCGCAGCCATGCTGATGTCGTTGACAATGTTAAACGCCGGCACGCCGTACTGCGCCTTGAAAGCCTCATTCAATATCGATTGCATGGACGCCACAGACATATTTCACCTCATCTTTTTTTCATGTACATAATATCGTTAAAAAAGAGGAAATAACAAATCCGAAGAATCGTGGCAAGACCGGGACCTGGCGGTTTTGCAAAACTTGTACCAGTAAAAGGGGCGCAAGCAGCTACGCACGCGGATGAAGCCGGTGAATTGCGCCTGAATCAGCCGGGTAATCGAGATCGGCCAGCGCTTTCGCAAGCAAGGTCGCGTTCCCGCATGACGGAGGCCTGTTTCTGGCAGGTCTCAGGTTTCCAGGCCGCATGACCGATCACCGCCAGTTTCTCCGCCACTTTGTCATAACAGGCAGCGGCTTCCGCGACATGTTTCGCCGCAGAGCACTGCACGTCAAACGCGCGACGTCGCAAAAACAGTCCGGCAACTTTGCTTGCATACAGCAAATCTCGAATCAAGTGAATCCAGAAGTCATAGGTGCTTGATCCGGACTGGTACTCGTAAAATTTTCCAGCACGGTGAAAAAGAATATATTTATTTGACCATCGATGTTTTCAGCACAAATATACCGAAAGTGTCTTTAGAACGAAAAATGAAAGGATAGGATCATGACGTGCAACGCAACACGCTTTAAATACGAATATACAGCATGCCTTGCGATCGTGCTGCCGGCCTGGTTCAGCGCCGCAGTTTTTGCCCAGCGGATCAATCATGAGGGCCGCATACTGGGCGACCTGCCCCCGATTACCAACGCGATCCTGTTCAACACGCAGGAAGCGGACGTCGTGGTGTCCGCCCTGCAGGTTTTTCCAACCGACAATGCCTGGAACGAAGACATCTCCTACCGACCGAACATCACCAACTCCGATGCCATGATCGCCCAGATCTCGTCGGATCTGCTCAGCAGCCGTCAAACGCTGCGCGCCTTTTACGAGATGAATTTCGTACTAATCCCCACCAACCAACCCTACATCCCGATCGACTTCTTCAACTATCCCGACGAGTCAGACCCGAGCCCCTACCCCATTCCGTCCAACATGCCGATCGAGACGTGGCCCCTGCTGACCGGAACGCTGACCCTGGAGCAATGGCAGGAGGATATCAACAACGATGGCGGCGACCGTCATTCCATCATTGTCCAGCCGGAAAGCGGACTGGTCTGGGAAACCTGGCTGACCAAACGGGTCGGCCCAGATTGGCAAGCCTCCAACGGAGCCAGGTTCGATATGAACAGCAATGCGCTGCGACCGGATGGATGGACATCGGCAGACGCAGCCGGGCTCTGCATGTTCGGCGGACTCGTGCGATACGACGAGTGTCAACGCGGCAAGGTGGAACATGCCATTCGCATGATCGTGGCCAGGACACGGAGGACCTACAACTATCCGGCCACGCACTATGCCTCGTCCTATACCAACGCCAACCGCCCAGCCATGGGGCAGCGGCTACGGCTCAAATCCAGCTACAGCGTGCCGGCGGAATGGACGGATGAATCCAAGGCCGTGGCCTATGCCTTGAAAAAATATGGCGGCCTGGTGGCTGACAACGGCGGTTTCCTCTCGTTCTCGGTTGTGCCAGACGACCGCTTTGCCAACGGTGCCTTTGACGATCTGCGCACCCTCGTGGTCAGCGATTTCGAGGTGGTGGATACAACAGGCGTTGACGAAGGTCCGCGATCCGCGGGAAAGCCGACTGCCGAGGCGGGGCAGGATCAACTGGTCAGCCTTTCGGCGGGAGCAACCCTGGCTGGATCCTATAGCGCACCGGCCGGCACGCCGATCCTGCAATGGAGCTTGTACGAGGGGCCGGGCAGCGTGGTCTTCAGCAGCACAACGGTCACCAACCCGATGGTCACCTTCACCAATGCCGGCGCCTATAGGTTCATCCTGAAAGTGGCGGACGGCATCCATACGCCGGCCTACGACGCCACGATCGTAACGGTCACGCACGAGCTGCGCCTAACCATAGGGCAGCAGTCAACCAACGCTGTCATCAACTGGAGTGGGGCTAATCCACCCTTTCTGGTGGACCTTTCCACCAACATGACGAAAGCGGCCTGGCAGCCGGTCCGCACCACGGATCTTAACTCGGTCACCTTGCCCATCAAAAGGAACAAGTCCAACTTTCGCGTGCGCGGACAACCTTAAAAAAGTCTAAGGGCGTGTACATACAAAAATAAGTTCGCCATTTGTGGATGTAAGTTTTTTTTTGCGCACGCCCTTAGCAAGCAGAACTGGACTGTTTCAGGATGCCGCCCGCGCTCAGGGACATGCCTTCCTGGAACGGATAGCCGTTCATTGCGGCCAGGAACTTCTGGATTTCGACCTGCACGGATACGAACAGTCAGATGTTGTCAGCCATTCAGCGAATGGCCGACTTTTTCCAGGCGTGTTCATGAGGGTCTGCTATGAAGTTGATCACCACGAGCCAGGATGGTTCAATACGCTGGGCATCCGCGATTCATGACTTCGATCACGACAAAGTGAAGCTTCCAATCGTTCCAGCGTACCGCGATGCACCCAGCGTACACAGGTGCTGCGATTTATTATTGACAATATCGCATACCAATGACAGTATTTCTGCTTTTCATGCGCATAAAATGGAGCACACATGAAAGGTATCCTACTTGCCGGCGGATCCGGCACGCGACTTTATCCTATAACGCGGGTGGTCAGCAAACAGTTGCTGCCCGTTTACGACAAACCCATGATCTATTATCCGCTGTCGGTATTGATGCTGGCAGGAATCCGCGAAATTCTGGTGATCGGTACGCCGGAGGATCTGCCACGCTTTGAAACGCTGCTCGGCGACGGCAGCCGGGTCGGTTTGTGCCTCAGTTATGCGGTCCAACCCAAACCCGAGGGGTTGGCCCAGGCCTTTCTCATCGGACGCTCCTTCATTGACCAGGACAGCGTGGCCCTGATCCTGGGCGATAACATCTTTTATGGACGCGGTCTGCCTTCGGTATTGCAGCGCGCTGGCACTCTGACGCACGGCGGTTTGATCTTCGGTTACCGGGTCAAAGACCCGCGGCATTACGGCGTGGTCGAATTCGATCACGAAGGCAAGGTGCTTAGCATCGAGGAAAAACCGGAGCAGCCAAAATCGCGTTTTGCCGTGCCAGGCCTCTATTTTTACGATAACAGCGTAATCGAAATCGCGTCCAACCTGACCCCTTCGGCGCGCGGCGAACTGGAAATCACGGACGTCAATCTGGTCTACCTGCGGCGCGGCGAACTGGACGTGGAAACCTTGAGCCGCGGTTATGCCTGGCTCGATACCGGGACCCACGAATCGCTGCTGCAAGCCTCCAATTTCGTCCAGACCATCCAGGAACGCCAGGGCTTGAAAATATCCTGTATCGAAGAAATCGCCTATCGCCTGGGCTATATCAGCCTGGACCAATTGCGAACGACCGCGGGTCAGATGCTCAAGAACGATTACGGTCGCTATCTCATGGACCTAGCCGCGGAAGAGGAGAGCGAGCATGCCTGTTAGCTTCAAGAAAACCGCCATTCCCGAGGTACTCATCTGCGAGTTGGAAATTTTTTCCGATCAGCGCGGCTTTTTCGTGGAAACGTTTCATCGCGAAAAATACGCGACCGGCGGCATGAGCAAACCGTTTGTACAGGACAACTACTCGCATTCGATCCAGACCACGTTACGCGGTCTACATTACCAGTTGCACCAGCCCCAGGCCAAGCTGGTCTCCGCCATTCGTGGCTTCATCTTTGACGTGGCCGTCGATATCAGGCGCGGTTCGCCAACGTTCGGCAAGTGGGTTGGCACGATCCTATCCGAGGAAAATGGACGCCAGCTTTATATTCCGGAAGGGTTCGCCCATGGCTTCTGCGTGCTGAGCGATTCAGCCGATGTGCTTTACAAATGCACAAATTTCTATGCGCCGGACGACGAGTACGGCATTCTCTGGTCCGATCCTGCCATCGACATCGAATGGCCCATCAAAAACCCGTTGATTTCCACCAAAGACCAACAAAACAAGGCCTTGGTCGATATGCCGCCGGAAAAACTGCCGGAATGATGGCGGATTTGGGAATGGGGATAATGGGAATGATGGGAAATATTCCAATATTCTTGCGTTTTTGCGCCTTGCTGCGTTTCTGCGCCTTGCTGGGTTGGGCAACTTGACTCCACAAAATGTCATGTTATTTTCCCGTGAACCCTAAGTTTAGCTACGATTTCCCATGATTCCCATTCCCATACCTTCCCATTCCCATGCCCACTCCGGTGCACCCACAAAAAAAACCCCGGGCAAACCCGAGGTTTTTTGCTTGATACAGCCTGAAAACGCTGAAAACGTCAATCCACCATGGCAGCTTCCAAAGCGGCTTTCACTTTGGCTTCGGGATGGGCGCCAACCAGTTGCTGGATAATAACGCCATCTTTAAAGATTAACAACGTGGGTATACTGCGGACATTGAAGCGCACCGCCATGTTCTGATAATCCTCAACATTGATTTTGCAGATCTTGATGTGTTCGTTGGCCATGTCATCGGCCACACGATCCAGAATCGGCGCTTGCATTTGGCAAGGGCCACACCAAGGCGCCCAGAAATCGACCAGGGTGATGCCCGAATCAATCACCTCATCAAATTCCTGATCGGTCAAATCCTTGATCTTATCGCTCATTCAACTCGATCCTTTCTTATTGCGAAACCAGGTCCGCATTTCATTTTCATCCGTTATAGCTGTATGTTACATGTATCGCGCGATCGAATGCAACTAATATCGCACTAAAAACTGTAACGCATTCCGGCATACAGGTTGTTGTTGTCCTCAAACTGACCGAAAAACGTGTGCGGATCGCTGCCGAAAAACAAGTTGCCGCCAGCCGTGACCATCCAGGCATCGGTCACCTTGTATTGCACCATGGGCCGCGCGTACGCGTCCTGGTCTGACGGCGAATAGTAAGTGAACAGCGACAGGGTCAGGTTCTGGTTCATCAGCAGCCTGGTCAGACGTAACGTACAAACGTGCCGGTTTTCATCGGCAGCCTCCTGCCCCGGTGCCAAACCCGCCTTGTAGCCGCCGTGATCGCGCATATGCTCGAGGTAATATTGCAGACCCATGGTGAAATCGGTCATCAACTCCCGCTCATAGCCGGCCAGCAGACGCATTTCGCTGTTGCGCACCGCAGGATCTTGGCCGTCGTCGTCGTCGCGCGAACGGTAATAGCCGGCTTCCAGGTTGGCAATGCCCTTGCCCGCTGGGCCGCGTACACTGGCGCCGTAGACGTCCAGGGCCGGGAAAATCGCCATGGCACTCTCCATGTCCACGCCGGACGGACTCTTCCAGAAGCCGTGGTAGACATAGGCAGCCAGTTCGTAGCTCTTCACCGTTTTGTAAAGGCGCAGGGCCAGTTCGTGATCGGAAAACCATTCATCAGGCGTTTCGGCTTGAATCACGGCCCTCTCCCCTGCCCTGGCGCCCAACGCCGACGCCCAGTAAGAGATGCGTTCGCCGCTGATATAACGGTCAGGATCGAATCGCGGCGTGTAGACCACATCAAGGTTGGCCACCACATCCCAGAAAAAGCTGGCCATCACCGCATCCGAAGGCGCTTTCAGGTATTCCACGTCGCGGCCGATAAAAAAGGACTGCCAGTCTTTGGGGAACAAGTCGTTGATGAACAACATGTCGCCCGTGCCCCAGGTCAGGATCTGGCGGCCCAATTTAAGGTCCATCACGGTCAACGGACTGAACATGACGTTGGCCTCGCGCAGATCGATCCAGCCGCGCCCGGTTTCCAGGTCAATGGCATGATCGTCCAGCACCGGGTCATAGAGAAAGTCGGAACGCAGCTTGATCGTGGCCGGACCGGCGTACTTGAGCAAATCCAGTTGCAAGCGCAGTTCGCCCAGGCTGGCGCGATTCTGGTTGGGATCCTCCGCGATGCGCGCGCCGCCACGCGCGTCGATATAGCCGTGGACATCCTCCATCAGCGTGTCCCACGGCAAAGGCTTCTCTTCGCTTTCCTGAGCTCGGAGCGCCGTTGCCGCAGCAAGCAAGAAAACCAGTCTCGGCACGAGCAGGCGGCTGAGGATGCGAGCGCGCTGTACGCACATCAACGCACCTCCCGTGGCGGCCGACGCAGGAAGCGTTCAGAAAAGATGGCTTCCTTGAACCCATTGTCGTACTTGACGTGCTCAAAGGTGTTAATCGTGCTGCTGCCGTCGTTCAGGTCGTGGGCCGCCGCCTTCATCACGGTCGGGTAGCCCTGGATCTCCTTGACCTCGAGCGCTTCGACGCGCCGGTAGAGCTTGCCGTTTTTATCGATGTATTCGGCTTTCATGGGCAGGAACGTGGTTTTGTCCACCCAGGTGAAGAAATGGGCGAACTCCACGGCATCCGCTTTTTTCGGCATGCTTTTCAACTTGTAATACTTGTCGTCGGTGTCGACCAGTTCATGGGTATCGGCGTGGATGTTGCGGCCGGACACGTCTTCATAGAGAAAGTCGGAGCCAACAAAGCTGGTGCGCTTGTCGCCCGGAGCGATGCGCCGCTTGTTGTTCAGCTTGGGCAACCACATCCAGCGGTCGTCGTCTTCACCCGCGCCAATCTGTTTCCAGACCAGGTAGGCCATGCCGCGTACATCAGCCGGCTCCTTGAAATAGACGTAGAATTTCTGGTTGCCCGTATCGCCCTTGTCCACGTTCATGCGCAGGATGACCATCTCGCGCACACGGGTCATGCCGCCAGCTTCCTGGATTTCCATTTTCACTTCGGCCCGGCCGTCGGCACCGGCATAGTAGGCAGCTTGGTTGGCCTTTTCCACGATCTGGTCCGCGCTCATGTCCGCGGCCAGACCGACCGTGACTGCTACGAGCATCAGCACTGCGATTACGATAGATGTTTTCATCATGTCTCCTCTATTATTTTTCTGTTTTTTCTTGTTTGTCTCCACATTTTACGGTTCCGGATCCGAGTCGTGCACCGAAACGGTTTCCGCAAAAATCCAGCGACGCGCGCCCGAGGCCAGAGCTGCCAGGATAAAGAGCGTGGCCAACCAGGATACGATCATGATCGCGGCCAGGAAAAAGCCGACCGTTTTATACGGCACCAGCGGAGCGAACAGAAGCGGCGTGAAGCCGATCGCAATCACGATGGCGTTGCGGCTGATGGCCATGGCCGGTTCCTTGAACATTTGCTCCGCCGCTTTTTTCCAGGATCCCAGTTCCGCGGTCAACTCGCGAGCGCGCTGCAGAAAATGAATGGCGAAATCCACGCTCAATCCCAGGGTCAGCGCCGACAGCACGGCCACGGGCATATCATAGGGCTTGCCGACCCAGCCGATGAGACCGTAGATGAACATAATCGTGATCGAGAGCGGAATCATGGACATCAAACCAAACCAGAAAGAACGAAACAGGAGCATCATCATCACCATGACCACCACGAAACTGCCGGCCAGCGATGAGAACATGCCCCAAACCATCTTGTTCTGCCACCTGACGTTGAGGTAGGTCAAACCGGCCCAGGCGTGCTTGATTTCAACGGGCGGCGGGTTCTGGGCCAGAAACTCGTCCACCGCCTTGACCACGCTCAGCATATCGCGGTTGTCGCCGCTCATGAGCTGGAACCAGACATTGGCCTCTTCAAAATCCCGGGTCACCAGGTGGAACAGGCTCTTCGGCTTTTTGGACTGCTGCAATTGGACATAGACCTCGGCCACGCCGCCGGGCGAATCGGGAACCGCGTAATGGGCCTGGTTGCGCTCGGTGTATTCACGCCGTTCCTCCTCGCCAGCATCGGACGGCGGCGCCACGTACTTTAATTCATAGTGCGCCTTCTTGAGCGCATCGACCGCGGAACTGGTCTTGCCCACCACGGGATGCCGGGCAAGCGCGCGCTGCAAATCAGCCAGGTATTCCAGTACGGCCGGGCGCTTGAGCAGAGGCGCGGTCAGCCGCGATTCAACGTCATAGACCATTTGCTCAAAAGACATCCGGGTGTATTCCTCGCAGATGGCCAACGCGCGGTCCTGCAAATCAATGCCGGCTTGCGTTTCCGTATCCGCGAGCCTGTCCAGCAGCAGCTTTCGATCCGCGTCTTCGACCTTATCCGCCTTCTCGACCGCGGTGCGCAGTGCGTCAAGCGTTAAGTTTTCAGGCTCCAGGTACAACACCGCATCCGCCAGGTTGTTCCACGAACCGAGCTGGCGCCGATCGATCTCGGCGGCCGCGTTGACCAGCGAGACGAAACACTTTTTCATATCGCTGCTGAACACGCTGGAATAGCGCTGCTCGTGCTTATCGAGTTCAGCCAGGAACTCGTCCAGCGCCCGGGGCATGTCCTTGCGAAACCGCTTCTCCGCCTCGTCGCGAATAGCCGCCGCCTTTTCCACGCAACTCACAAAGGTCAGGTCAGCGACACGCAAAGTCAGGTAGGCGGTGTAGGTGCCGCCGAAATGGTCGTTGAGCACGCGGTCGGCAATGCGGATGCGGTGGTGCTTGGTGAACCATTTGATCGGGTTGTCGTTGACCTCGATCATCAGGATGCCGACAATAGAGAACAGCACGGCCACGCAGGCCGCGATCAGGATCATGCGCCAGCGCAAAAAAGAAAAACGACCGAGCCACTCCAGGAAAGGATCCAGCGCCGAGCGCGGCCTGGAACCGCCCACGGCTCGGTCTTTTTCCATCCGCTTCCGCATATAAGCGCTCAGCGACTTTTCGCCAATGAAAAGCATGATGTAGGCCGGGATAAAAGTCATGGTCAGGATCCAGGCCAGTGCCACGCCAAACGCGACATGAGCGCCGAAAATCTGCACCGGCGGGATGGGCGTAAGCACCAGCGACGCAAAACCGGCAATGGTGGTCAGACTGGTGTAGAGCATGGGCATGAACAAGTGGTCGATCACATGGCGCACGGTTTTGCGCTTATCGTGGAAGCAGTGGTACGTATCGAAGAACTCGCTGAGGATGTGCACCGAATCGGCCACCGCGATGGGCATCAGGAAGATGGCGATCATGGAACTCATGATGTGCACGTCGTAGCCAGCGCCGATCAGCAGGCCCATGGTGCTGATCACGCAGATGACGGCCAGCAGCATGGGCGCGATAATCAGCGAGATACGGCGGAAGAACAGATAGAGCAGCAGGAACACGGCCAGACCGGCCAAAGGCGCGGAGGTGGCCATCTGCACCAGCATCTCCACGCCGAACGTATCTTGGGCCACGGGCTGGCCGGTGATGTAAACCTGGTCCGCGGCAGGCCAGTCGCGAGTCAGGTTTTCGACCAGGTTGGCCACATTGTAGCTGTAGGTCTTGGCCTTGATCGGGATGTAGAGGCAGATGGCCTTGCCGTCCTCGGACACGAGCGTGCCTTTATAGAGCGGATTGTTCATGGCATCGTGCCGGATGCGCATGGCCTGTTCGCGATTGATCGGCGGCTGCTCCATGAGGTATTCCACGGCCAGCGTACCCAGCCGGGCCTGGCGGATGTTGTCGACCACGCTGGGGCTGATGATTTCATGGGCAATGATCGCACTGTCGCCCCGATCATCGAACAGCGCCTCCGGATTATGGCTGAACGCGGCGTCGAGTATGCCGCGCCACATGGTTTTCGGTTTCAGATCGGGCCGCGTAAGCTCACGCGAAGACGTGATCACGGTTGGCCGGCCTTTGTCGTCGCGATGCAGACTGATCAGTTGTTTCGTCAAATCGTCGATGCGCGTCAAGGTCCCGACATTGAATATGCCATCCTCATGGGTCTTGTTGACAATGCCAACAATGACAAAATCATACAAGTCGTAGCGTGCCTTGACCGCACGATGAAACACGCGGATCGGCTCGTTGTCGGCCAGCATATTTTCCGGGTCGTTATCGAACTTGACTTTAGGGAACTGCACGGCGAAAAGCACCGTTATAACCAGCAACACAATCACAATCAGCCAGGGAAACCTTAAGCTGAAATCGGTCAATGTCATTTTATTCATAATGGCATACTGCTCCTATGGTTTTTTACGTTTTACCTCATCCACACGGCACAAAGCCACCCTTATTTCATACTATTCCGCCTCATCGTCCCGCTCTGCCTCGTGACAAATGCACTGCAGCACATTGATGCAACGCGGATCCGCGATACGATACCAGACCTCGCGCCCCTCGCGCTCGCTGGCCAGGATGCCGGCTCGGCGCATCTGGTTCAAGTGCTGCGAAGTGGCCGATTGCGGAAGGTCCAGCACCTCCATGATGCTGTGCACCGGCGCGCGCCGCACGGACTGCAGCACCTCGAGGATCTTGAGCCGATGCGGATGCGCCAGCAGCTTCAACATCTCGGCCATCCGCTCGAGCAAAGCGATCGGAATCGACGACGAAGTACATTGTTTTTCATTTTTCATTACGCAACAATATATCATGATGTTTTAATATTACAATATTTTTATTCGTTTTTTTTTCGTCGCGATTGTCGGGGCGCAGACCGAGCATCTTGACAAACGGTGTATTTAGCGTAAGTTATTACCAATAAGAATGTACACATGAAAAACAGCAGCCTATTTTGGTCGGCATTGGCGCTCATATCGATGCTCATGGCTCGTGGTGACGCTCCAGAAAGCGGTTCAAACGTATTGCACGTCGCATTCACCGACAGCGTATTCACCACGGTGAACCAGAACGATGCGCTGGCCGCCATTAAAGTCTGGGTCCGCCGGGTGACGCGTAACCGCAAGATTCCACTCGAGCCTGAAACCACGGTCTTTAATACGCTGGAAGAGTTGCAGCACAGTATCGACCAGCAAACCGTGAACCTGATGATCATGAATGTACAGGACTACTTCAATCTGACCAACCATCCGGTCTTTGACGCCGTGTTCACCCCTAAAGAAGCGGACAAGGTACTCGATGAATACCTGTTGCTCATCCGTTCGGATAAGGACCTGACGCTGGACGATCTGCGCGGCAAACGCGTCATCTTCATAAAAGCCACGGGCGCCGAACAGGGCCGCATGTGGATGGACTGCGTGCTGCACGATCACGGCCTGCCCTTGAGCGAGCATTACTTCGTGACCGAAGATGTGATCAAACCTTCAGCCGCGATCCTGCCCGTGTTTTTCGGTCAGGCCCAGGCCTGCGTCGTCGACGCCTCGGGTTTCGGCATCATGAAAGAACTCAATCCGCAAATCGGTCGCCGCCTGCGGCCCATGCTGACGTCACCGCCGTTATGCGAATACATTATCTGCATCCACAAGCATTACAGTCTCTACCGCCAGGATATCATCGACGGCCTGGCGGAACTGCATACAGACCCAGCGGGACAACAGATTTTGACCGTATTCAAGATCGATAAACTCAACCCGTTTCAGGAATCGTACATTGTCAATGCACGGAAACTGTGGCAGCACTATCGCCAGGCGCGACCGCCTGAGTGATAAAGCATGCCTTCATGCAGTTTTTTCCAAAATTTATATATACACTTTTTTTTTGACATCCTCATAAACTGGCGTATTTTTTATATTCATGCCTTAAGACGAACAGTTAAACGCTGTTCGACACGCGGCTAACTACTGCTGAACAGAAAGGCCGCAGCATGATGGGCGAACAAAAAAACGCTTCTAATCGGGGTTATGAGGGGCGCGACAGCGACGTTGCTTACAGGCCGTTAGGGTCAGCAACAACGGGTTGGGGATGTTCTAACCTTTTTCACTTTTCTCATCTTGACGATTTCATTCCACCCGGGCCGCCCGGATGTGTTGATGCACATACGGTGGTTTTGCGGGATGGATCAGCTTTCTGATTCAGTCTTAACTTAGGTGTTAGGCTCCCTTCCGCAAGCAACGCCGGGAGGATCAGCCTTCACCATGGAACATTTTTGCCATGAACAAGAAAAAAACCATATTCAAGTACATGCGGCCCTATCGCCGCCGCCTGGCGCTGGCCCTGGCCGGCACCGCGCTTTTCACCATGCTGAGCCTGTTGCATCCGCTGCTGATGCGCCATCTGATCGACAAGGTCATCCAGCCCGCCAACTGGAACGTGCTGGCTCCCACCGTTCTTGCCATCATGTGCGCCCCGATGCTGGCCATGGCTATACGACTGGTCAATATGCAACTGCTCATGCTCGCCGGCCGCCGTTTCATCTCCGATATTCGGCTGGCCCTTTACCGTAAAATTTTGCACCTATCCATGCGCTTTCACGGGGTCAACGCTTCGGGCGCCCTGTGCGGCCGGTTGATGGACGACGTCAACATGCTCCAGCGCCTGCTGACCGAAAACACGGTTCAGATACTGGTTGACCTGATCGTGTTCGTCTTCTCCTTCGTTATCCTGGTCCGCATCAATGGTTGGATCGCCTTGTTCCTGGCGCTCTCGCTGAGCTTTTACGTGATGACCTATCACCTGTTCTCGCGCCGCATCAAGCGCGCCAATAAGGATTATCGTGGACTGTACGACCGCATCACCGGCCGGTTGCAGGAAACCTTGACCGGCGTCCGTCAGGTGCGCATCTACAACCAGGAAACCGCGGAAAACAACCTGTTCCTGCGCCGCACCGAACGCAGCCTGGACAAGCTCTACGAGAGCAATATGGCCTCGGTCGGTCTGAGTACGTTCTGCACGGCCATTGCCGGATTCGGCTCCACCTTGATCGCCGGGCTGGGCGCCTGGTTCGTCTTGCGCGGGACCATGACCTACGGCGACGTCTACGCCGTGGACCATTACATCTGGATGGTCATCCACCCGGTGATCCGAATGACCACCATGGCCGGCGAACTGACCCAGACGTTTGTATCAGTCGACCGCGTGGCCGAAATCCTGAACGAGGACATCGAAATTCACTCAGCGCCCGGCGCGCCGCGCATTGGCCATGGCCGGGGCGCCGTCCATTTCAACCAGGTGCGCTTCGCCTATCAGTCAAACAAACCGCTGTTCGAAGACCTGAACCTCGACATCCAACCCGGCATGTCCGTGGCCCTGGCCGGACATACCGGGTGCGGCAAAACCACCATCACATCGCTGCTCATGCGTTACTGGGACGTGCAAGCCGGTTCCATCCTGCTGGACGGTCGCGATATCCGCGACGTAGACCTGCACAGCCTGCGTCAGCAGTTCGGCGTTGTGCTGCAGCATCCGGTGCTGTTCGCCGGTACGCTGGCAGAAAATATCGCCTATGGCAAACCTGGCGCGACTATGGACGAGATCGAGGAAGCGACCCGTCGCGCCGAAGTCTATGAGATGGCCATGGACCTGCCCGAGGGCTTTGACACCATGCTCGGTTCAGAGGGCGTGAACCTGTCCTTGGGCGAAAAGCAACGGATATCCATTGCCCGCGCCATTCTGCGCAATCCCACGATTTTCATCATGGACGAAGCCACCTCCGCCCTGGACAGCGAATCCGAAGCCCTGATCCAAAAAGCGCTGCGCCGGATCCTGGCCGGACGGACCAGTTTCCTGGTAGCGCACCGGCTCTCGACCATTGCCCGCGCGAACCTGATCGTCGTGCTGGACAGCGGCCGGATCGTGGAGACAGGCACCCATGAAGCACTGCTCACCCGCGAAAACGGCGTTTACCTGGAGTACTGCCGCCACCTGCGCGGCGAAAGCGAGAATACAGTCCAGCGGGATAGCACGCTGGTCACGATGTAAGGAGAGAATGCAGGATGCAAGGTTCACGAAACAAAAAGCAGGGCGCAGGGTACAGAATACAGAATACAGGGAGCAGCGTTTTACGCCCCTCCCCCTGCTCCCTGCTCCCTCTTCCACCAAGGAAATAACCCATGACGTTTAACAACACTTTTGACAAAGCGCGCCGTGTAATGGAGAACTACCTGGCCGATAACAGAGACGCTGACCACGGCGATTATCACCAGGATTTCAAACGCCTTTGGCACCAATACCTGAAGCCTCACCGCAAAGCTTTTTTAGCCGCAGCCGTATTCACCAGCATTGCCACCTCCGCGCCCATGCTCTTTGCGTTTGCCTGGCGCTGGCTGATCGACCATGTGCTCATGCAGGGCCGCCAACTGACGCCGCGGGAGACGCATGACGGTGTGCGCGGCGTGCTGATTTTCGTGGGCGTCAACCTGGCGATTTGGATCGTGCACCTGGTCTGCATCTGGATGCGCGGCCGGCTGATCCATGCCACCAGCCGGGATCTGGTCTACAGCCTGCGCCGCGACCTGCACGAAAAACTGGCGGCCCTGCACATCGGCTATTTTGAACGCATGCCCACGGGCCGCATCATGAGTCGCATCATGGACGACGTGAAGGTTATCCAGCAAACCGCGACCATGCTGTTGGTCATGATCTTCGCGGCCGGCGCACGCCTGTTCATCGCACCGCTGCTGTTGTGCCTGATCGATTGGCGCCTGGCCCTGTTGTGTACGGTGTTCCTGCCGTTCTACGCCCTGACATACGGCCACATCAAACCCAAACTGAAAAAAGCGCACATGGCCATGCGTAGAATCAACAGCCGCATGTACGGCCTGGTCGCCGAACGGGTTGGCGGCATCAAGGTGGTCCAGACGTTTGGCCGCGAGACCGCCGAACGGCGCGGCCTGGCGCGCATGGTCAACGAATGGATCCGGGTCGCCATGTGGCACATCACTTGGCAGCAGACGCTCAGCTTACTGGTGCGCATCGTCACTTCGGGCGCGACCGCATTGATCATCTACATCATGGCCGTGCGGGTCAAATCCGGCGCCATGACCCTGGGCGACATGATCGCATTCGTCGGCGTGATGAGCCACCTGTTCAACCCGATTCGAGAACTGCTCGGTTACCTTATGCAGGCCCAGGCCACCCAGGTGGTGTTCCGCCGCGTGCTGGCCCTGCTGGACGAACCGGTGGAAGTGCCTTCCGGTCGCGTTTGCCTGCGCAATATCTGCGGCGAAGTCAAACTGGACGATGTCCTATTCCAGTATCCCAGCCAGGTACGGCCAGCCCTGGACGAATTGAACCTGAAGGTGGAACCCGGCGAAAAGGTGGCTCTGATGGGGCCCTCTGGTAGCGGTAAAACCACGGTATTCCAATTGCTGATGCGTTTCTACGATCCGCAGCGCGGCGAAGTCCGCATCAGCGGCGTCAACCTGGCCGAAGCGGACATAAGCACTTTACGCACACGCCTCGGCCTGGTCCAACAGGAACCCATCGTCTTCTCCGGAACTATTGCTGACAACATCCGCTATGGTCGACCGGATGCCTCGGACAAGGAAATCGAGCGGGCTGCCGAAGCCGCTGAACTGCATGAGTTTGTCATGAACCTGCCCGATCGCTACAACACGGTGTTGGGCGAGAGCGGCGTGACGTTGTCCGGCGGCGAACGCCAGCGCCTGGCCCTGGCCACGGCGCTGCTGACAGAACCGGAAATCATGCTGCTCGACGATATCACCAGCGCTCTGGATTCAGCCACCGAAGCCCGGATCCGCGCCACGCTGCTACGCGTACTGAAATCCAAAACCGGCATCATCATCACCCAACGCGTCACCACGGCCCGCGAGTGCGACCGCATCCTGATCCTGGAACAGGGCCACATCACCCAGGAAGGCGACCACGAATCCCTGTCCAACGTACAGGGATTCTACCAACGTGTCCGCAAACAACAGGAAGTGTGAACAAATGGTTGAATCATGCAAGCATGTTCCGTTTGGCCCAGCCAAACAGAAACAATGATGCCGTCCCCAGTGATCTCGACAATTATCCTAAAAGACTTAATGCAGTTGGCGGCAGAGGCTACTACCGATGCGTTCAAGAAGTTCATCATCGAGTTCGGCAACGAGAATTGGCATAACCGCAAGATCCAGGACTTCTTGGGCTTTGGCCGCAAGAACTAGGTGTGGCAGGCCAGGTTCCAATACGGTTTGTTCGCCAACTGGCTCGACGCCCCCAGAACGGGTTTGTCTCGATGGCGTGCAGCGGTTTCAGCCCAGGGGACGGGATTCACCAGCCATACCACGCTCGGTCAAGGCCGGATCCGCAGCGATATGCTGGAGGTCCGCAAAAACAAACAAGGGCAAGGAATCCGTTCACAAAGACCTGCCGCTGGCAAGATGCTTGCATAAAGTTCGTAGTACAGGCTGTAGCCTGCCCGATTGTGCAGGCCAGCCGTTGCTTCCGGAAGCAGGCTGAAGCTATAGCGCTCATCAAAACTAGACCACATCTGCTCATCAAAATTGAGCCACTTAATCACCGTGCCATACCGTTCTTTTTTTTCCAAGTAGCGGCTTTATATAGACAGACCTCAGTTTTGATGGTAAAAGACGAGATGTACAATCGCAAAGCCGATTC
>CAZOLK010000054.1:0-25630 GCA_964580325.1 uncultured Verrucomicrobiota bacterium
GGTACGGTTCGGGTCAAACGGCCCGGTGACAGTGCTATCGGTCAGGCCCCGCAGATCCAAGACGAACAAAAAGGTCCCGGCGGCACGGTCAGGTTGAAAAAACCCACGGAACATGGTGCTGCGGCTTCGCCCAAGGGCACCGTGCGTTTGCGCCGCCCAAGCAGCGGCAGCGAGGAATCGGTCAAGCCCACGATTCAGGACAGCCAGGCGGCTGAGATGCCTTTGCCGCAGTCGCAAGCGGCCACGACACCACCTCCCGCCACGGGAGCGAAGCGTACGTTGCGCATCACACGTCCCGGTGGCCCAACCGAATCTGGCACCAGCGCCAGTCCCTCTTCGCCCAAACTGGGCATCAAAGCGCCCATGCGCGAATCCACCATGGACGACACGTTCGCTGACGAAGAGGAATATCCCATTGCGCCCGAAATCAAGGCGCCTGGCGGTATTTGGGCCTTTGTAGCCATGATTACCGTTGTCCTCAACGTTTTGGTGCTTTACATCATCCTGGCCCAGACCCCGATTGCCAAAGAAGAATGGGATTGGCCCGGCAAAATCATCCGCGAGCCGCAACCGCTCGATTCACCCTGGTCCTTTATGTAAGTCATGAAATTCGAGGATTTCATCTATGAAGTCGTCAAGAACGTCTTCTACGAATTGCAGCACACCCATCATTATACCGTGCCTGAGGAAATTAAGGAACAGGTGTTGGAAAAAATGAAGGCTAGGGTAAACGAATTCATCAAATAGCGTGACCTGTTTAAAGGGACCGTTGGTCGTAATATGCGACCAGCGGTCCTTTTTTATGGGTATGATGAATATGTACCAATAAATATTTGATCTCGCCCGACACTCGGATTAAACTGTCAAAGTGAAAGATCTGTTACTTCAACCGGGTTTAACGCATTTTTAAGTTCAGCAGGATGTAGTGCCATGCCGTCATGTGTCCACAGTGATCGGTGCGGAGAAGAATCGGCTAGTTTTGAAAATAAACATTCTCATTTCTATAGGTGGGGGGCTTTGCGCGCTGTTGCTAACCATTGCGGGTTGCCGGACCCATGAAGCACCGCCGGATGCGGGCAGCAGACCGGTTCCGACGATTACTACTATACCTATTACAGTAACGTTGAATTGCAATGGGCTGCTTTTGACGGTTTCAGTAACCTCAACAAGAAACGGGCCGCGCAAATGGATTACAACGCCGCACGTGAAGAGTTGATCAGCGCCCAACTCAGTGGGTGTACTCGAAATACATAAGAAAAACGTAAAACAGATGTTCCCAATGTAGACCCATAGATTAGTAATAAGGAGTTGTACTCAAATGAAGAAGTCATGGTTCTTGACTGTATTGAAATGGTGCGCGACAGCCGCGCTCTTTTGCTTGCCGGCCCTGATGGGCTGCGGTTGTGGGAAACCGCGGGCAATGCCCCCCTTGAATATACCGCCGCGTCCCGTGCAGACCGCCAAGGCGTTCACCCGCGATGTACCCCATTATATCGGTACGTTCGGCTACCTAACGCCGCTCGAAGATGTGGACATCATCCCTCAGGTATCCGGTGAACTGTTGCGGATCCACTTTGCCGAGGGCGCGGAAATCAAGACCAATCAGACCCTGTTCACCATCGATGACCGCCAGTACGTGGTCGAGTTGCGCAAAGCCGAAGCTGGCCTGAGCCAGGATCAGGCCGACCTCAATATGAAGCAGAATACACTCGAACGAAACCGCAAGCTGTTCAAAAACAAGGTGATATCTCAACAGGATTTTGACCAGTTTCAGACCGATGTCGCTGCTTACGAAGCCCGTATTATGCTGGACCAAGCCAGCACCAACGCGGCCCAGCTCAACGTGGACAACTGCAAAGTCAAGTCGCCGATCAAGGGCGTGGCCGGTCGTATTCAGGTCGATGCCGGCAACTTGGTCAGTGCCGGCAGCACTAAGCTGGTCAATATCAAAAATATCGATAAATTGCTGGTTGATTTTTCCGTGCCCGAGTTCTATCTGGACAAGATCCGCAAAGCGCGTGAGTCCGCTACGCTGCGCGTACTGTTCGCGCCAGAACGCGTTATTGATCAGGCCATAGAACGCGCCTCGGCCGACGGAAAGTTCGAGGAACACATCATGGCCGTGGCTTACGCTGGCGTAGTCAGTTTTATGGACAACACCGTGGATCCGGAAACCGGCACCATCTCCATGCGCGCCGAACTGGATAACAGTGCACGCAAACTCTGGCCCGGCCAGTTTGTCCACGTCGGCCTGATCTTGGGTTCGTTCAAGAACGCGGTGCTGGTTCCCTACAACGCTGTGCAGATGAGCCCGGAGGGGCACTATGTCTATATCGTGAAAAACGGCAAGGCCGTGTTCAAGAAGGTCAAAGTCGGCGAACCTTTCATGAATTTCCTGATTATCGAGGACGGTGTCGAGGCTGGCGAGACCGTGGTTACGGTCGGTCAGTTGAGCCTGAGCGATGGCTGCCAAGTCAATGACGTGACCGTCAAGGTGGCTTCGCTGGCGCAGGATCAGCCGGATGGATCGCTGAAAATGCGGGAAACCGGCGCAAAAGACGCAGCTCCGGCAGCCGATAGTCGGACCAATGAGACCAATACGCCGGAACAGGCAACCGCGGCTGACGAACCATCCTGAGGCAGGTGACCCATGCAAAGCATATCCGAAATTTTCATCAAGAAACCGATCATGACCACCCTGTTGATGGTGGCGTTGCTGGTCTTCGGGCTCGCGCTTTACGATAAGCTGCCCATCAGCGACCTGCCTTCCGTTGACAGTCCGGTCATCACCGTGACCGCGTCCTATCCGGGCGCCAGTCCGGGCACCATGGCCTCGACCGTGGCTGCGCCGCTGGAAAACGAGTTCATGGCCATCTCCGGGCTTAAATCCGTGCTCTCCGACAGTGCGCCCGGTTCGACGACCATTACGCTCAACTTCGATTTGAGCCGCAATGTCGACGCTATCACGCCCGATATCGAAGCCGCTATCTCACGCGCGGCCGGCAACCTGCCCAGCGATTTGCCGTCCACGCCCCAGTACTCCAAGAACAACCCGTCCGAGCAGCCGATCATCTACCTGATGATCACTTCGGATTCCATTACCGCCGGCGAGTTGTACGATTTTGCCAACAAGAACATCGCCCAGAAGTTGAGTATGATCCAAGGCGTTTCACAGGTGCAGGTCTGGGGCACGAAAAAGGCGGTTCGCATTCAAGTCGATCCAGCGAAACTTGCCGCTTATGGTATTGGCTTTGATGAAGTCGCCTCCACCATCACCGCGGGATCGGCCACGATTCCGGCCGGCAGCCTCAACGGCGATTTCCGCACGTTCTCCATCGAGCCCAAAGGTCAATTGCAGGCTGCCGACGCCTATGCCATGCTGGTGCTCAAGCACATTGACGGCCAGGCCATCCGTCTCGGCGCTGTCGCCGTGTGCAAGGATAGCGTCAACAACGATTACATGCGCGTGATGTACGGTCGGGCCGGCGGCAAGGCCAGGTCAGGTTCGGTTTGTCTGGCGATCAGCCGCCAGGGCACGGCCAATACGGTCGCCGTGGCCGGCGACATCAAGGCGACACTGGCCCAACTGCGCAACGAGCTGCCCGAGTCCATAGGCATAGATGTGTTCTACGACAAATCGACCCAGATCATCGAATCGGTCAACGACGTCAAGACCACCATCCTGATCGCACTCTTCCTGGTGGTCTTGGTGATCTTCCTGTTCATGGGCCGCCTGACCGATACCGTGATTCCCGGCGTGGCCCTGCCCCTGTCGATCATCGGCACGTTCATCATCATGTATGTGGCAGGATTCAGCCTGGATAACCTTTCGCTCATGGGCATCACGCTTTCGGTCGGCTTCCTGGTGGACGATGCCATTGTGGTGCTCGAGAATACGGTGCGCCATGTGCAGCGCGGGGTCAAGCCGCTCAAGGCCGCCATCATCAGCGCACGCGAGATCACCGGCACCGTGATCTCCACCAGTATCGCGCTGGTCTGTGTGTTCGTGCCGCTCATCTTCATGTCCGGTGTGGTGGGCCGCAATTTCCGCGAATTCGCCCTGACCGTGACCTTTGCCATTGTCTGCTCCACGGCACTGGCCCTGATCCTGACGCCCATGATGTGCGGACGTATGCTCAAGGATGACGGCGGCAAAAAGAGCCTGATCCAGAAAATCATCGATGCCATGGTCGGCGGGTTGGGCAAGGTCTACGGCTTCATGCTGGGCGGCATGCTGCGGGTCAACGTGCTCTCGATCATCCTTTGGATGGTCTGTATCGTGGGCACCTTCTATGTGTTTATGCTCCTGCCCAAGACCTTTCTTCCCACCGGCGACAGCGGTTGCGTTCAGGGCGCCCTGGTCGCGCCCCAGGGCGTATCGTCGGCTCGGATGAAAATCTTCCAGGACAAGGTCAACGAGGTGTTGCTCAGTGATCCGGCTGTGGAGAAAATCTTCTCCATTTCCGGCATGTCCAGCGGCGCGGACCAGAGCAGCGGCTCGTTTTTCGTGATCCTCAAGGATAAGAAACAGCGGAAGCATATCGATGAAGTGGTCCAGCGGTTGCAGAAGAAATTTTTCAACATCCCAAACGGTATGGTCTATTGCATGCCGTTGCCCACGCTGCAGTTGAGCACCGGCGGCGGCAGCACCGCGGCCGGCGCGGCCTATGCCTATACGATCAAAGGTAGCGACCGGGAGCAGGTTTACAATGCCGCGGCAAAACTGCACGCCAGAATGCTGCGGATGCAAGGCCTGGCCGACATCCAGTCCAGCGTCAAGCTGAACATGCCCCAACTCGATGTCCAGTTCTTCCGCGACCGCGCGTCAACCCTGGGCATCTCGGTCCAGGAAATCGAATATGCGCTCTCGCTGGCCTATTCCGGCGGCCGGGTAACCACCTACAAGACCGATACCGACCAGTACGATGTAATCCTCGAGGTGGACCGCGATTATAAGAAAAAGCCGGATGACCTGGCTTCGATTTATCTGCGTTCCACCCGGACCGGCAAGCTGATCGCGCTCAGTTCGCTGGTCAAGTGGAAACCGACGCTGGGTCCCAAAAGTGTGCCGCACTACGACCAGTTGAATTCGGCTACGCTCTCTTTCAACCTGAAACCTGGGGTGACCATCGGCGATGCGACCAAGCAATTGGAAGACGCGGCATCTGTAATCCTGCCGCCGGAAATCAGCGGTTCTTTTCAGGGCACGGCCCAGGAATTCCAGAAGTCGGCGGCCAGTATGGCCATGTTGTTGGGCGTGGCCATATTTGTCATGTACGTGGTGCTGGGCATTCTCTATGAGAGTTATATCCATCCCTTCACCGTATTGACCACCCTGCCGGTGGCTGCGTTTGGCGGCCTGGCCACGCTGCTGCTCTACGGTTCGGAACTCTCGCTCTACGCCTATATCGGTTTGTTCATGCTGCTGGGTATTGTAGCCAAGAACGGCATCATGATCGTCGACTTTGCCAATCAGTACATGGCCGAAGGTAAAAAGCCGCGCGAGGCCATTTATGAGGCCTGCGTCACCCGGTTCAGGCCAATTCTGATGACCGGCGTCTCCTCGGTCTGCGGTGCGGTACCGATCGCCATGGGCTTTGGAGCTGACGGCGAATCGCGCATCCCGCTGGGCCTGATTATCGTGGGCGGCCTGCTCTTCGCCCAGGTCATCACCCTGTTTGTCACGCCCGGTCTGTTTCTGTATATGCAATGGATCCAGGACCATGTATTTGACCGGTTCGAACTGCTGCGCGCCGGCTCATCGCGTGCCGGCGAGCTGGATGACGATGAATAGGTCGTAGCATTCGAGTTCATCTCCAGATGAACGCCACTTTATGTCCATCTGGAGATGAACGTTGCGAAGGAAAGCAGAAAGACGTTTGGCGGAGCCAACCGAAATGGGGAGAGGGGGTTATGTTTGTCAGGAAATCATGGAGGCGAACATTGCATCGATGGCTTTATTGCTCAATGGCGATGGATCGTCGACAAAATCACGGAACTGCTCGATTTTTTCCTGGCGTGGCGCCAGTTCTTGGCGGAGCCCCTGGACACCTTGAGCCATCAGCTTACTGAAGCGTGACGTATTGGCACGATCCATCTGTGCCAACTCACCAGGTTTTTGGCCCCGGTTGCACGACAGGTTGAGTATGTCGCTTGCCGCGATCGGACTCGACTCGAAATGTTCGCTTATGTCTTCAATGTTCATATCTCGTCTCCAATCACTGTATCGACAAATCCCGGTTACTTCTTAAACTCAAGGCCATAATTTTTCAGCAAACGCACGATTGCATTCAGAAGCGACAAAAAGTTGGTATTCCCGTGGGGATTGCAGCATAACATCCAGTTGCTGGCGGGAGAAAGGCCGTGCGCGCCGGCTTTGCAGGTAATCCTCGAGCGCGATAAGCACCCGCTGGTCCGCTGCGTGAAAATGAGCGTCCATCTCTCCCAGGATCTTTCCGGTCTGCACATCGACCATGGCAAAATACAGGTTGATGTCTTGCGGCGTATAGATGCGTACATTGCGTACCCATACTATAAGAATGTAATCCACTCCGAGCAGCTTTCCGAGGTGCGAAACTTCGTTAAAATAGATAAATCCCGGGTTGGGGGCAATGTTTTCCTCGCCCGCATATTCAGCCAGCATATCGCCGGGCCGGATCATGACGATGCGGGGTTCGAAATAGCGCTGAGCTTCGTGCACGAGCATGGCCTGGAAATTGGTGCTGAACGACGCCGTCATATTACCGAGCAAGGGTAATAACACGATGGTTTGTTTGGAATTGGGGTGCGGTGCTTTTTCGACGTTATAAACTTGGGTGATTTTCGTCTGCTCCCCTGTTCCCAGGTAAGAACCAAAATCTTTTCCGCGGTGCACCACGCAGCCGCCGGTCCATAGAACCACAACCGCGCATGCACAAACTAGACCCATTTTCCGGGTAAGCCTTTTTAAGGCTTGCATGTTGCCAATCCATTCCTGCTTGACCCGTTAGCAGGACAGTTCGATATAGAACTCTCCGCCTTCGGTTTGTATGGGCGCCACAGCAGATTGGGCGTCGGCGGGTGGGTCGAGGTGGATATTGTCTCCTACGACCACGGACGGCAGTCCCAGCTTAAACGAGAAGCCTTGGTTCTGCAGTCGCGTTTTTGCCCCGCCGGCCGCCATATTGGCCAGTTCGCCCACGACATCACTAACTTCATTCGAATCCACGAGGGAATCATCGTCTTCCATTCCCATCATGGCTTTAAAGATCGATTTAGCAAGCGACGTGCCAAAGATCAGGGTTAGATTGATGGACATTTTTTCATCAGTCAACGTGACTGTTCCGGCTATGCCGCCCGTTGGCCACTGCTTCCGCTTGGAGGTTGTTTCACCGGAGGTTACGGGCATAAAGACCATTGTTTCAAATACTTCTGAAACGGAATCCACAAAAACGGGCGCCAGTTCGCCGATCGTGTACTTTGCCTGATGTTCACTCATAGTTTCACCACATGGTTTGTTGGGTCAGTCTCGATATTCAATATTCATTTCCGTGTGCCGGCCGCAGGGGCAGACGATGCGCAGTTTCTTGATCTGACCATCTTGGCGAACCGTTTCCACGGTGATCGCATCACAGTGGGATCCTCCGGCGCCGGGTCTGATCACCACCGGATCTTCTTCCATAGCTACAGCAGAGGCGTCGATTATGACCGATAATTGGTTTTTCTGCGCATTGCCCTCGTTTTTTCTGGAGAAAATCACATTGCTGGTATCGACAAAATATTTGCTGCGATACACTTGGTTGGTATTGGTTTCAATAGCCATGATCAACTTCCGGCCAACAAGTCCGTCATTTTCTTGTCCAGCACATCCTGGGTGAACGGCTTGACGATATAGGAGTTGACGCCGTTGCTTAGGGCTTCGAGCACTTCGCTCTTGCCGCCTTCGGTGGTGACCATCATGATCGGCGTGCTTTTATAGTTGTCCAGCTTGCGGATGGCCTGAACCATTTGCATGCCGTCCATTTCGGGCATGTTCCAGTCCGTAATAACGCAGCCGTACTGTTTTTCCTGCACTTTGTTCAAACCGTTCAGCCCGTTGTCAGCTTCCTCGACGTTCTTGTAGCCGCACTTACCCAGCGTCAGTCGTAAAATGCGCCTCATGGTCGAAGAATCGTCCACCACTAAAATCTGTACATCTTTGTCGCTCATATTCGGTATCCCACTGGTTTCCTGGTTTATTTCAGGTGTTTCTTACCTTAAGTATAATTTACTCGTAAATGAGTTCCGGTCAAGTCATTTGGCAGGCAGGAAGTCAAAGGTTGGATGCGAAGGGCGAAGCATACATGATCCACTATTCATGAATGGCGCGGTCGGCTCAACCCTTGCGCGAGACAAAGTGCGCCTGGGTGATGCTGTGAACATAGGCCCTGGACAGGTTGGCCTGGACATTGCGCCGCCGCATGGCAGTGTCCAGGTCCTTGCGCATGGTCTGCATTTGTTCTTCGGCCAATTCCATCAGGCGTTTGTTATGGGTCTGTATGGTTTTGAGGAAAGACTGGGACGCGTCCCGGTCCCGGGGATTGCGGCAGATGCAACGCAGTATGCGCATGCGCTTTTCCGCCAGTTCGTTGAATCGCGAGGCATGCCCCTTGCGTAGAGCGCCCTCCATGGCTTTGGTCAGGGAGCGAATCTCGCGGTAAGCTTTTTCCAGCGCGCCGTGACGCCGGTTATCCTGAAATGTGGATGCGTCCATGTTTGTTGGCATTCTGTTGCAGCGTGGCCTGCGGGGCCTGCGCCTGTTCGTTGTTGGCGACTTCCTGCCAGGCCTCACGCAGTTCTTTCAGGATATTGCGCACGTCCTGTACATTTTTTTCCTTTTTCTGCACGTTGGCTTCACTCAGATGGTTGATCATGAAGTCGTACAGTCGGTGCAGGTTATGGGAAATCTCACCGCCCTGCTCCATGTCCAGGGAAATGGCCAGCTCGGTAATACAGTCTTGGGCATGCAGCAGGTGGTTGCCGATTTCCTCGATTCGGGACGGATCTTCAATGGAAAAAGCCCGTTCGGCTTTATCCAGCGATTTGATGGCTTCATCATACAGCATAATCACTAATTGCATGGGACTGGCTGTATTGATGTCCATCTGCTGATAGGCATTATAATTTTGCATTGTTTATTCCTCCATATACAACTTGGTTTTCCTGGGTGACGTTGTTTTGTTCGATTGCGGGGGCTTTAAGAGAAAGACGTCGGTGCAGCGCCTGCTGCGCGGGTGGACTTTGCAGAATCGCCGTGCGTGTCCAACGGGCGGCGCCACCGATCTGTTCGTAAAAATCGCGCAGATGACGGAATCTCCGTCGCGGGTCCGCGCCCGGGCCTTCCTCGTCTTTTTGCCAGGTCTGCATCTCGTACACGGCTGGCCATAAGCTCATTTTGAGAAAAACATCGGCGACCGAGGGGTGGTTCATGCGTTCTTCGCAGGCTTCTAGGGTGCGCAGCACTTCGCGGGCGCGCTCCGCGCCCGCGGCACCGGACTGGAGAGCCATGATCAACCGGTTGCAGACCGATGCAGCCTCGCGGCTGGCCATGAATTTATCCTGCAGTTGTTCGGTTACCAGTGCTAATTCATTGTAAAAGCCGTTTAAATCCGGAGGTTCGGAGACCGCATGAGCTGATGCGATGGCGGCGTATGGCTCAAACGCCGGTGCTGCCAGGTCGGGCAGGTTTTCGGGCTGGGTAAGCTGCATGCCTTCAATCCGGGCGCCGCTGTTAATGGCGTTGACGAATGCCGTCTCTGTATGACTCGCCACGAGTTCTTCCATCAGCTTGATGTAACATTCAAATTGCCGTGTTGTCAGGACCGTGTCGCGGTAGTTGCCCGAGGTTTTGATCAGCGCTTCGCGCCGCATGGCGCAGCGATGATACATGGTGTGATCCGCGTGGGTGGTGCCGTCATCTTTGAAACTGAGATCCAGACCTACGACCACGATGGGACGGCAACCCATCAGCATGCCGAGGCCCATTGCGCTGCCGGTCACGGTGCCGCGGGCAAAAATGGTGCCGCGCGCGCCGATATGACTATCGATCCAATGATCCAGCGGATTCACATCCAGACCGCCGGTGAAAACGCCGCGGAATTTGCTGAGCGGCGGCGAGTAGACCTGGGACGAACAGGCGAAAAAAAGGTCGTCGCAATCGGTGGCGAATTGAGGGCCGATCAGGTGGCTGCCGTCCACGGCCACCACCAAGTCGGGACGGATGCCGGCATGGCGCAACGGCCGCAGCGCGGTGCCGGTGGCGATCAGCACAAAACGTCCCTGGCACGCATGCAGGATGGGTAGCGCATGGGTCAGCGATGGACCTGCGGCAGCCACCAGCGCGGGTTTGTCGCAAAAAAGATCCTTCAGCGCATTGATTCCGGGATTGCGGACAATGGTGTCCAACTTTTGCAGCGTATTGAATTGCCACAGCGGGCCGAGATGGACCAGTGTGCCTGCATTGAACACCTCGCGACGCACTTCGTCGCGCAGTTCCTGCAGTAAGGCATGATAATACTCGTAGTCAGCGATGCTGCCGTTTCCGGGATCCAGAATCTGGAAATCGGGGGTCGTGTGCGGATCCAGGATCCTGTAGAATGTTTCCTTAGCCGTCTTGACATCGTCGCCGATAGCCAGGATCAGCTTTTCCTCGCCTATCCAGCGTTCCAGCGGACAGGCCCTGAACAGGCCCAGCACGCGGTTGGGGTCGCGCTCGAGGATAAACATGACACTGCGCTTATGCATGTTTTGCATCATGCTGGTGCATTGCGTGGCGGAAGGCACGCCGGTGCTGATGATCATTTCACGCTGCTGCACGGCGGCATTGCGGTTTAACCATTCGTCGATCGACGGCGCTTGCGCCTGGTCACGCAGGGGCTCCTGGCCCAGCTCCAAGGCCAGCCGCAAGGCATCCGCTGAGCGCGGATCGCATGCGTGCAGAGCATCGAGCCGTTCGAAAAGTGGTCGATCCGTTAATTCATGAAAGGACATATTCATCGTGAATATGATTCTTAAGCGCTGGCAGCAGATCCTGATACCGATCCAGGATATTGGGCAGCGTGACGCGCAAACATTCCGATAGTTGTTCCAATTGGTTGTTTATAAGCATGTTTGGGAGTTCTTGAAGGGTTGCTTCAAATTTTTCCTCCACCTCTTTCAGGGAGCCGCGTCGATCACGCAGGCGGTCCGTGTCGATCATGAACATGCTGCGAACGTCGTTTTCAAACACGAAGAAGTCGTGCAAGTTTTCGCACAATTTCGTGAAATCCTCGAAATTGCCCTGGTTTTCAAAATGATTCACCAGGTTTTCGCCGCATTCGATGCAGCCGCGGCGCAGGAGTTCCAGTCCTTCCAGCGAACGGTCCAGACTGTGCATGGTGAACTCTTCGAAGGTATCGATGTTTAACACATCGGTATTGGTGTCTATCATAGTATCACCCCGATTCCTCTCATTGATCTTTACTTCAATCCTTTTTCATTTCCATTGTTAGCCTATCAGTTGAACAACGCCGCCGGGCAGGGCATTGGCCTGAGCCAGCATGGAGGTGCCGACCTGGGTCAGGATCTGAAATTTGGCGAAATCCGTTGTTTCCAGTGCAACATCGACATCGCGAATACGGCTTTCGGTGGCGCGCACGTTTTCCTCGTAATTGCGCAAACCGGCGAGGCTTTGTTCGAGGCGTTTCAACTCGGCGCCGATAACAGCCCTTTTGCTGCTGATGTAATCGATGCCGATGTTCATCTTGTCCACGGCCCCTTCGGCAACGGATTGCGTGGCCACGCTGAGTTGTTCGCCGCAGATCAGGCTGGCCCAGGTGACCTGGGTATGGCTCGAGGCTAGCAGGGTCATATTAACCGATCCGTAGGTGAATGAGCGATAGGCGCCGATCATGGTGAAATTGGTGGCGGTCAGGTTGATCGGATCTTCGATGAACACCTGACCGCTGTCTGGGCCGACCTGGAGGCGCAAGCTGCCGAAGCCGGGGTCAATGGCGTCGCTCCCGTTGGTAGTGGCGACCGGGATGCCGCTGAAGCCGCGGAACAGGAAGAGCCCGTTGAAACGACCGGCCGCGGTCGCGCCGCTGGTGATGCGCTGGATCTCTTTCTGCATCTGGGCGAATTCGGACTGCAGGTTGCTGCGGTCAACCTGGCTCTTGGTGCCGTCATTGGCCATGACCGAAAGCTCGGCCATGCGACCGAGCATATCATGGATCTTCTGCAGCCAGGAATCGGCGGCTTGAAGATAATTGATTTTATTCTCCACATTGCTCGCGGCCGCAGACGTGTTGCGGTATTGCGCCCGCAATCGTTCGCTGATGGCCAAGCCCGATGGATCGTCGCCGGCTAGGTTGATACGCATGCCGGAAGACAGCTTGGTCATGGATTGACGCAAACCGTCTACATTGGTCGTGTAGCTCTTCCAGACCATCAAGGCCGGCACATTGTTATACACCTGCATGGCTTACTCCTTCCGCAACCGCTTCTTAAATGAAAACCTATATAAAAACGCCATATTTTTTGCACCTCTGGCCACCGTGCATGTAGCAGGCTGTGTGCCATGCGATTTCCGATTTCACAGCACCGATTGCCCCTGGCCTGAACCAGCAACACCGGCAAAAAATGCCCTCAGTGCAGGGGAGGAAGCAGGGAGCAGATTCTCCGAGTGAGCAGGATCGTATACCACTGTAATCGCCCTGGCAGCAACCGTTCATCATCTGCAAATTTGCGCATATCCTTTTACGTACTAACCAAACCAATCGGATAAGGTTGCAGAAAAACAATCCTCGATCTTGCCATGACCGTTGATTGTGCCCCCCTGTCTCCTTGCACCCTGCACCTTGCTCCTTGCTCACTGCTTTCTCCCCTGCAATCATCCCTTGACACCGTGGGCGGGGTGCGCTATGGTTTCCTACCTATTGTGCATGTTGACGGCGGCTCGCTTGTGGGGGATGCCGGGCGAGGCAATCATGAGAGAAGCAGAAAGAGGGTAAGTTATGCTGGCAACAAAACGTTATGAATACATAGAGTTCGATAAGATTCTGATCCATCCGAATATCAGGAACCATAGACCGTTGAATTTGCGGAAAGTAGACCATTATCAGGCCGATATTCTCAAAAACGGCTTGCTCGAACCATTGATCGTCTGGGAAAAGAAGCCTGGTGAGTATTTTCTGGTCGGCGGATTCCATCGTATGGCCGCGATTCGGGCGATTCGTCAGGAAAATCCCGGTTATTACGACCGGGTCGACGTTCGCGTGGTCGGCGGCGAGCTGGATGAAATCATGGCGCTGAACCTGAAGTTGAACGCCGATCGGCTGGACACCAAGGTGTCCGATTATTTCGATGTGATCATCTACCTCAATAATGCCAACTGGGAATGTGAAAGGATCTCCGCGTTTATTGATCGCAGCGTGTCCTGGGTCGAAGATATTATTCGTTACGTTCCGGGCATGGATCCGCGCCTGCGAAACATGCTTGCGGAAGGCAACGTCTCCTGGAACAGGACCAAAGCCATTTGTCGTGCGGTCATGGACGCGCCCGCGGGCGAGGAAAAAGCCGTGCTGGAGCGCGAACTGCAGGCCCTGTCAGGCAATGGCGCCAAACCGGCGACCGTGACCCGGCCGCTCACGTTCCGCAGTGCCAAAAAGCGCGTTTCCGCGACCATCAAGCGTCAGCCGGAGCAGACCTATACCGTTCGCGGCGAGGATTTGCTTTCGCTCCTGCTGGTGCTGGAGGGCAAGAAATTCGAGCCGGCCCACATCGAGCAAGTCAAACACGTTTTTCCCGGACTGTTGGAAGATGGCGAAGGTCCGGCGAAAGGTTAGCAGTCGGAAGAAATCGAGCAACGTTAAAATTTGTTCAGGAGAAAAAGATTATGTCAGTTTTACCGGAGTACATTGACGGGTGCCCGAATATCTCGGGGTCCGAGGAGCTGGTCATCAAGACCATGCGGGAAGGGCAGGGGCGACCGATTTACGAAGGTTCGCGCGCGCTGTTCAAAAAGATGAAAAGCGCCACGGCGAACGCCCTGCACATGCACCAGCCGTTGATTCCCGCTGGTGGCGACGACTTGCGCATGGCCGAGATCATCAGCAACCTGAAATACATGAAGGATCATCCCGATATCGGCGACAACCACAATGTGGGCGTATTTCACTGGTGCTATAAGCGCATGGGAGAGTTCATCCCTCAGTTGCACGGCGAGGGCAAAGCGCCGCGGATCATGCTGGATTATTCCGGCACGATTCTGCACGGTTTCCGCCAGATGGGCTTGCACGACGTGATCGATGCGCTCAAGCATATCACCTGCGATCCGCAACAGCGCCAGGCCGTTGAGTGGCTGGGCACACCCTGGGGCCATGCTGTGGCGCCTTCGACCGCGATCCAGGATTACCGTTTGCACGTATTGGCCTGGCAGCATTTTTTTGCCGCGATCTTCGGCATGGAAGCGCTCAGCCGGGTGCGCGGTTTTTCGCCATCCGAGATGGCGCTGCCTAACGATCCGGACGTGGCCTATGAGTTTTTGCGTACGCTGCTGGACTGCGGATTCCAGTGGGTATTGGTGCAGGAACACTCGGTCGAAAACCCGGAGACTGGGCATGGTCCGGAGCAGAAGCATTTGCCGCACATGCTCCAATGCCGCAATTGCAAAGGCGAGACGGCCTCCATCATCGCCATTGTCAAGACCCAGGGAAGCGACACCAAGCTGGTGGCCCAGATGCAGCCTTACTATGAAGCTCGCGGTTTGTCGCGTTGGCCACTGGGCGACCGTGAAGTCCCGCCGCTGGTAACCCAGATTGCGGATGGCGAAAACGGCGGGGTCATGATGAACGAGTTTCCCGAAAAGTACAAGGAAGTGGTGCGCGAAGCGAGCGGTTCCGAAACACCCCTGATGAATGTCAGCGAGTATCTCGAATGCCTGTTCGCCTCCGGCGTCAAGCCCGCTGATCTGCCTCTGCTGCAACCGTTGCATCAGAAAAAGATCTGGGACCGTTACACGCCGGATGGCCATCGCGACAAATTGGACAAGATCATTGAAGCGATTCGCGAAGAAGACCACCAGTTCCACATGGAAGGCGGCAGTTGGACCAACAACCTGTCCTGGGTCAAGGGCTACGAAAACGTGCTCAAACCCATGGATAAAGTCAGCTCTCTGTTCAACGAAAAAATGCTTCAGGCCAATATTCCCACCAGCGATGCGCGTTTCCGAAACGCGCTGTTTCACATGCTCTGCTCGCAGACCAGTTGCTACCGCTATTGGGGCCAGGGGCTCTGGACGGATTACTGCCGCGAAATCTGTCGCCGTGCAGAAGAAATCATGAACCACGATTTATAAGGACTGCCATGGTCGATATCCATCATGCGTTGGTGCTCAACATGCACCAACCTTCGGGGAACCTGGAAGAGCTGTTGGAAAAAAAGGAGTGGGAGGCGCGCGAGATCCTGTTTGCGCTCGATCGCATGCCACGTTTGCTCTGGAACTACGAGCATCTGGCCCGCGTCCATCTCTCACTCTCAGGCACGCTGCTCGAGACGCTGGCTCAACCCGATTTCCAGGAACGCGTGTATGGCATTGTCAAATGCGGCGAGTTGCTTTGGCAGCTTCAGAACGATAACATTTTCGAAATTCTGGGGACCGGATACTATCATCCGGTTCTGCCGCTTATTCCGGAGCGGGATTGGGAGGCGCATCTGTTGCGCTGGCAGGGGATCGGTTCGCATCTTTTCTGGCGCTCTGCTTTTCGCGGTTTTTGGCCCCCGGAGATGGGATTCTGCATGGAACTCATTCCGTTGTTGAAAAAAGCGGGCTATTGCTATGTGCTGGTCGACTGCGAAAACGTGGAGCCGATCACGCCCATGAGCTGGGACGAAATCCGCTACCGCCCCCATATTGCCGAATACCAGGGCCACGAGATCATCGTCGTGGTGCGTGATCGCGAATTGTCCAATGCCCAGGAATCGGGCATGGACCTGGAATGGTTCATGAAAGAACTGTACGCGCGAACCAGGTACTGCGATTTCAAACCGCTGGTCGTCACCTGTTCCGACGGCGATAACGGCGGCTGGTTCCGCAACACTTCGGAAAAGTGCAATTTCTGGAGTGTTTTCTACCAGCCGTTGCTTGAAAAGGTGGAGCGGCGCGAAACCGGGATCGTGCCCACCTTTATTCACGATTACCTTGACCAATACGGCGCCCACGGCAAGGTCAAGGTTGAAAATGCAGCCTGGAATACCGGCTGGCATAACGGCCGCGACTTTTCGCAGTGGCTGGGATCGCCGCTGCAAAAAGACGCTCTGCGTCGGGTCGTGGCTGTCAGCGACGATTACCACGAGCTATGCGCCAAACTGGCGTCGGACATGATCGCCCACCCTGAACTGGGGCGCATGCTCGACGAAGCCTATTGGCGCCTGTTGCGCGCCGAAACCAGTTGCAATTTTTACTGGGGCGAAGAATGGATCTGGCGCTGCCATCGCGATCTTGACGAAACCCTGCGCCAACTGGGACGGACATTGATCAAGCGGGATGGGCTGAATAGGGAGGGAACAGGGAGTAGGGAGGATAAGGCCTAGGGGGCAGGATGCAAGAAACAGGGGAAGAGCAGGGGAGAATGTAAGAGATGTATTGTAAACTTTATTTCCTATTAACTTCTCGGGCGCCTGGCGTTGTGCGCAACGGTTTCGCTGAAAAAGTCTGGCGTCTATCTGGAGATGAACGCTATCTGTTCTGTCATGTCACGTTTATTGTCTGGCAAGCGAACAGCAAAGTACACTGTTGTGGGAATTAGGCAAGGCGCTCTCTTATGTTGAACTGGCCATCATGTTATACGAAATGGTTTGCATGCAAGGCCATGACAACCTTGCATTACAATAAATTAAATAATCAATAATTTAATATACATGAGGGTAATTATGAAACTGGAACATTGGATTGTCGTTTTCATGCTGGCGTTATGCCCTGCTTCCGTATCGCTGGCAACCGTGAATGTCAATTTTTTGAGCGATACCAATACTGTTCTCGACCACCTGGGATTGAAACTGGGCTATGAAAAGCTAATGCTGGTTTTCTGGAGCGTCAACGCAACGAACGATTTCAATCCATCCAATCCCCTGGTCGCCGGCGGGGACGATATATATCTGGGAGCGCTCAATTCCACGGCCGGAAACAAGACGCCGGGCAGGTTGATCGGATCCGCATCCTATGATGCCACCAAGTCCCCCTGGAACCTGGCCGAAGACCATTTTGTCGGCGGGCATGTCTATGTCGTGGTGTATGATTTGTCGTACACGACTAACGAACCCCCGGTCATTCCCGCCAATGCCTATTACGGCATCGGCCCGATAAGCAATCCGCTGGTGGATGTTTTTGCCGGCGTGAATAATTATGGATCGTTGATCGAAACACTGCGCACGGACCAGGGCGGGCCTATACTGCTGTCGTTGAGCCAAATCGGCAGCGGCCAGGTCACGGTGAATGGCACGCCGCGCACGCTGCCCTGGGATGATTCGTTCACCAACGGCGCCGCGGTGAACCTTAACGCGACCCCTGCCAATGGCTGGCGCTTTGTCAACTGGAGCGGATCGTACAGCAGCACCAATTCCGCGTTCGCTTTTACCATGGGTTCAGTCAATGTCAGTTTGCTCGCGTTTTTTGCAGAAATCCCTGTGCCGAAACCCGATCTGAGCGGAACGATCAGCTTGAATACCAATGCCTTGATGTGGGGCGACGCGTTCAGCGCAACCGCAACCGTGGTCAATGCAGGTCAGGCCACGGCCATTGCCTCGACCGCCTCGTTCTATCTGTCCGCGGATACGTCCATCAGCCAGGCCGATCATTTCCTGGGGTCCTGGAATGTGCCGCTGCTGACCACCAATGCCAATCTTGAACTAGTTCAGGCCATGACGCTGCCCACCAATCCGCCCAACGGCTTCACCTGGAATGACAATGCCTATGTCGGCGTTGTGTTTGACAGCGGCAGCAGCGTGGACGAATCCAATGAGGGCAACAACAGGGCTTATGCCGCGCTGGCCATAACATACGAGGTTCAGCCGGTTGGCAGTTGCATGGCTGTACGCACGGTCAGCGGAACCAATATTGCCATTGCCGTAACAGTTTCCAATTCGGTCAACTCTTTTTCCGTGCAGGAGACGCTGCCTTCCGGCCTGACGCCCACGGCTATTAGTCACAATGGCGTCTGGGAGCAATTGCAGCGCACCATCAACTGGGGGGCATGGACCGACAGCCAACCGCGAACGCTGAGCTATAAGGTTTACGGCGCGCCGGGCGATTATACGCTCTCCGGACTGTGCGCCTGGGATGGAACCAACGCAGTTGTCGCGGGTGATTACCTGGTCGGCATCGCTGCATCCACGTCTTCGCCGCCAGCCTCGGCGTCACAGGCCCATCTGCTGTTACTGCTGGAGTAGCTTGCCTATTTTTTATTGAGGCGCACCCTTTGCTGGGCCTGTGCCTTGTCCGCGGGTTTGAAACTGAGTTCGTTCTCCTCAAGAATGGCAACGATCTCAAGCTCATTCAAAGCTTTGTTATAGAGGCGCACTTCGTCCATCTTGCCCATGAACAACCCTTTCAACATCTTGTCGAATCGTGCGCCTAACACCATGAATGCATAGTCATAGGATCTGGGCGTGACCGCCTGGTCCTGCAGTGTGCCGTCCACATACAGGGATATGGTCAGATTGGAGCGGACCATGGCTGCATGGTGCCATTTGTCATCATTGAACTTTGCCTTGCTCGTGATCACACGCACGGGGCCGGCGTCGCCCATAATGGAAACATGGCCAGCGCGCTGCCCGCTGTCGAGGCACAGGTCCAGCACTGTGTTCTGCTTGGTGATAAACTCTACCATACGCAGCGGAACATCGAATTGGGACGTATCCTGTTTACAGTTGAACCAGATCGAAACCGTCAGGTCATCTCGGATTAACTTGCGGAAATTTCGTGCCACGTAATCGTTCAGCCCGTCAAACTGGATGACGCTGCCCGTGTTAACGCCTGAGACGATACTCGATGAGTTGATGTTGAAAAGTTTGCCCCGATTGTCATGGACGCCCATGTCCGGAATGTACTCGCCGACCAGCTTGTCAAAGTTCCAATGCAACAGCATCGGATCTTGTGGCTTGGCTGGTTTTTGGGACGCTTCTTTCTTGATGGCCTTTTGGTTCTGCTTATGCTGATACCAGGCAAAAAAGCCGCCACCCGCGCCAACCAGCACCAGCAGGATCAGCAGGATGGTCGGCATCGGGTTCTTTTTCCGGGGCATGCGGTGTTCGCCCGTGGTAGGCTTTACAACTGTGGTCAGGCCGCTTTGAAACGCCTGCACAGCCGGACCCACGTGTGCAATGGCCGCATCCAGGTCGGCGATCAGCGACGGGTAATTGGGGTAACGTCTGCGCGGTTCGGTCTCGAGCATTCTGTCGACGATTTCGGCTGTCACCGAGCTGATTTCAGGCCTGATTGCGCGCAGTCCGGGTGCAGGCTGTTCCAGCCGGGCGTTGATGATTTCCCGCGAGGTCTCCCCACTGAACGGCGGCTGCGCTGTCAGGGCATGGAACATTGTGGCGCCCAGGCTGTAAATGTCTGAGCGCCGGTCGATTTTGCCGCGCTCCACGGTTTCGGGCGCAATATAGTAAGGTGTTCCCATAATCGCATTGTCAACTTCCTGTTGCACGGCGCCAAAGTCGGCAATCTTGGCCTGCCCGTGTTTATCGAAGAAAATATTGGAGGGCGAAATGTTGCCATGCACAAAACCGAGGTCGTTGGCTGCCTTTAAACCAGTGATGATTTCCTTGGTCACCTGCAGCATTCTGGCTTCTTCCACCGGCTCTTTCTTCTGGATGATTTGGTCCAGGCGTCCGCCTGTAACCAACTCCATGACAATAAAAGGTTGGCTGCCTTTTTGACCAACGGAATAAACACGCACGACCTGGGGGCAGGAAATCTGACCGGCGGCCCGGGCCGAGGTCATGAAATTCTCCACGAACATGGTGTCGTGGCTGTAGTTTATGTGCAGAATCTTGATCGCCACGTTACGGTGCAGGGTTTCGTCCCGTGCCGCGAATACCGTGGTCATGCCGCAACGACCCAACACCTGTTTCAACAGGAAATGGTCGAGACGGCAAGGCACCACTAGCGATTTTCCGCAGGCCGGACATTCAAATTCGCTCATGCGCGCCATTTCCGAGACATCCAGCTCGGTTTTGCACTTGGAGCAAACCATTTCCGCGACATTATCTGTAATCAAACTTATTGTATCTTCTTCCAAGCCGATTCTCCTGAAAAATACACTTCCTGATGTAAACGTGATTAACGCTATAGAAACATATTCTTAATTGTTTTCAAACCCTTTTGTGAAGAATGCATGCCTTTTTCCAGGCAAGCCGACAGCATGCGCCAGATGGCGTCGGCAACATGGCTACACTTTACTCCGCGGTCAAGTTCGTGCGGTCAGCGTTGTCCACGAACTTGAGCAGCCGACACACATGGGCGCGAAAGGCGCCTATTTGTTCCGTGTGATCGGCTTGGGCAAACACGACTAGGGTCAGCGTGGCCGTGAATTGGCCATTACTTCAACTGCGCTTCGATGTTATCGACCACGGTGGTCAGGGCCTTGATCCGGGCGTGGAGTTTGTCGTTGCCTTCGATGATGGTCCAAGGCGCATATTCGGTGCTGGTATAGTAGAGCATGTCATCGACCGCTTCCTTGTAGTCGTCCCATTTTTCGCGATTGCGCCAGTCCTCTTCGGTGATTTTCCAGCTTTTATAGGGTGTGTTTTCACGCGCTTTGAAACGCTTGAGCTGCTCATCCTTATCGATATGGATCCAGAACTTGATCAACACGGCGCCAAAATCGCACCATTGGCGCTCCATTTCATTGATTTCCTGAAATGCGCGGCGCCATTGGTTTTCGCCACAGAATTGTTCAATGCGTTCCACGAGCACGCGACCGTACCAGGTGCGATCAAAGATGGTCAGGTGCCCGGCCTTGGGCACTTCCTTCCAGAAACGCCATAAGTAGTGGTGGTTTTTCTCGATATCGTTGGGTGCGGCAATCGGCACCACTTCGTAACCGCGTGGGTCCATGCCCTGAACCAAGCGCTTGATATTGCCGCCCTTGCCGCCTGCGTCCCAACCTTCGTAACCGATGATGACCGGAATACGGCGTTTGTAAATTTCGTGCTCCAGTTCCCAGATTTTTTTCTGTTGTTTTTTCAAGGTCTTCTCATACTCTTCGCGTTGCAGGGACAGCGAAAGATCCACCTTGTCCAGGATCGAGTACGGCCGGTTCAGCAACTCGACCGTGGATTTTTTATTCATTTTCTTATCCTGCTCTGGTTCGCATGGGTCGATCTTCTCTTGCAGCGCATTGACAACCGTACTGAAGACCGTGAGCGTCGCCACCCGTTTTTTCCGCGCGTCAACCTTGATCCACGGTGCGCAATCGGTGCTGGTCTTCTCGAGCATCTCTTCCACGGCTTCCATATACTTGTCGTACTGACGGTGGTGCTTCCAGTCGTCCTTGGTCACTTTCCAGGCCGTGGCTGCATTGTCCAGCAGTTTTTTGAAGCGGCGCTCCTGTTCCTTGGCGCTGATGGACAGGAAAAACTTGATGATCACCGCGCCGTCATCAACGAGCTGGCGCTCAAAGATATTGATTTCGTCATAAGCGTGCTGCCAGACAGCTTTTTCGATCAGTTTATCGACGCGCGCCACGAGCACGCGGCCATACCAGCTCCGGTCAAAAATGGCGATCCTTCCATATTGCGGCATCTGACGCCAGAACCGCCACAAAAACGGGCGCAGGACCTCTTCCTCGGTGGGCGCGTTTGTGGGATTGACTTTAAATCCGCGCGCATCCATGGCCAGCGACAGCCGGTTGATCATGGTGCCTTTGCCTGCGGCATCCACGCCTTCAAAAACCATGATTACAGGAATATTCAGGTTGCGCGCATGGCGCTGCAGTTCGCCAAGCTTAAGTTGCAGCTCGTCGATCACGTCTTTATACTCAGCTTTACCCAACATCTTTTCCAGCATGTCATTACCCTCCCAACCCGGAAACTTTGTTTGTCAAGAAAATATTACATTATGCGGGAGCATGCAAGTTTTTTCTTGCCGTGTTTTAGTGAATGGCGGGTGGCGGGTGCGTTTCCCCTTCCATAGCCAAACCATGTGGAATGCTGTTGCTTGGTAGCTGGCCTGGTGCTATACTGCGCTGAAACCATAGTCTGAAGGAGTGTGTAGAGTTGAATAATTATGCACATGAAAATGCCCAGCGTGAAAGGCGCATCGCCGCCCTGGGGGCGGAATCGCAAGTGAATGAATCTATTTTTTCTTCTTTTTTGGGCATTTTTTTTGTCTTTTTTTACCAGGTTTTTACAAATCTTTTACTTCCTCATGACCACTTGTTTGTGGGAATATCGTCTAATCCTTTTAGAACGTGGGCGCTTATGCCGCAGTGGATGCGGAATGCCGCCTAGAACGATTATGAAGATAGAAAGGATGCAGAATGATGAAGCTATGTAGAATGTGGAACAGACTTGTGGTGGTTGCCGCTGCAATGACTATGTCGGTCTCTGCTCAGGCCGTGGAAAAAGTGACTTGCCGGGTAGAACTGGACCGCGCCGTGTTGCCGGCCGGTGTCAAACAGAAGGCCATTGTCAAGGTCACCCTCGACGCGCCGGCCCCGCTCAGGACCGTTAAACGGCCGCCCGTAAACCTGGCTATCGTGCTGGACCGTTCCGGCTCCATGCAGGGCGAGAAAATACGTAAAGCCAAGGACGGTGTGCTGCAGGTGTTGAACCGGTTGGATGCCCGGGACCTATTCGCGTTTGTCATCTATAATCACCAGGTCGAAACCCGGGTGCCGGCCCGCCACGTGCGCGATGCGGATGCCATCGCCTCGTCGATTCGTGGCATAACCGCTGCCGGCAACACAGCGCTGTTCGGCGGTGTCAGCCAGGGTGCGGCCGAAGTGCGCAAGGCCTTGGACCAACGCTGTATACACCGGATCATTCTGCTCTCAGACGGACTCGCCAACGTTGGCCCGAGTTTGCCGGCCGATCTGGGACGCCTGGGCGCCAGCCTGGTCAAGGAGGGCATTTCGGTTTCGACCGTTGGTGTTGGCACCGATTACAACGAGGATCTGATGACCCAGTTGGCTCAGAAGAGCGACGGCAATACCTTCTTTGTAAAAGATAGCAGCGACTTGCCGCGCATCTTTGCCGTGGAACTGGGTGAAGTGCTCAATGTCGTCGCGCGCCAAGTGCACCTTGAGGTTGTCTTCCCGGATAACGTGCGTCCGTTGCGCATCATTGGGCGCGACGGTCGGGTTGGACCCGACAAGGTGGAGTTGTCGCTTAACCAACTGTACGGCGACCAGGAGAAATATGCGCTGATCGAAGTGGAAATCCCGGCCACTGAGGAAAAAGATACGCGCCAGATCGCTTTCGCCACCATCAGCTACCAGGATGCGTTCAACGAGCAGCGCGAAACCGTGCAATCCGGCGTGATGGCCCGGTTTAGCCGTCGGCAGCAGGAGGTGATCCAGTCCGCCAATGGCGCCGTGCAACAGGTCTTCATCGATAATGTAGCGGCCATGGCTGTGGATGAGACGGTTGATTTGTGGGACAAGGGAGAACGCAAAAAGGCGCTCTATAATCTCGAGAAACAGCAACGGCAACTGAACGATCTGGTTGTTCAGTATAATCTGGACCCGTCAGTTCTCGATTCGGTCAATCAACTGGAAGAGGATGCGGAAAGGTTGCGCAACGAAGGCATGGACAAGAGCGGTCGCAAGGAAATGCGCACCCGTAGTTATCATATCCGCAACCAGCAAATGGCCAATTGAGCAAGATGATGCGACTATGAAGAATGGAGCGCTGCAAAAAAAGATGCCGGGCTCCATCCCCTATGCTTTGTGGCGGTCGTTTGCACTCTACGGCTTGCTGTTGCTGCTGCCCACCCTGTTCATCGGCGGTTTGTTGTGGCGGCTTTTACGCGATGAAGAGGTGCGCTTGGAAGTGGCCCGGCGCGAGGTGCTAGCCGACCGTCTGCGGATTCTGGGCGATGACCTGCAACGTGCGGTGCAAGCCGCCCAGGCCGATATGATGAAGCGCCTGTGTTCACTGGAACGACGTGGACTGGCTCCGGCCCTGTTGGCCTGGAACCAGCGTGATCCGTTGGTGCGCAATGTGTTTATCTTGCGCAACGAAAAGGACGTTGTGCTGCCTGACCCGCGCGAGTCGTCGACGCGCGAGGAAACCTCTTTCTTGCAGCGTTACCACGCCCTTTTTAACAATGCTGCGTCCTGGGAGGATGTCTGTGAAGCGATCGGCGACAAACCGTTGCGATTGAACGCGGCCATGCGGCAACATATGCAAAAGCCAATGCAGCAGGCCTTCATGCCGGGCCAAGAACTTCCGCTTAGTGGCTGGTTGCCCTGGTTTGCCGACAACCGGCTGCACTTGCTGGGTTGGGTGCGTCGCAAAGGTTTGACCTATGGCCTGGAGCTGGAAATGATGGCGCTGCTTTCACGGCTGTTGACCTTGTTGCCGCGCGAAACGCCGTCAGGCCTGGGCTTGGCCCTGCTCGATGGCGACGGTCGCATCCTGTTTCAGCGCGGCGATTTTGAGGTGAGTACGGACAGTCCGCGTGCCGCCGCGGTTGCGCTGCAACCTGCGTTGCCCCACTGGCAACTCGTTTATGCCCGCGAACCCAATGAAGCATCCGGCTTTTCCGGACGCCTGGCCGTGTTGGGCGCCGGCGTGCTGGCTATGACCTTGCTGGCCGCCATTCTCTGCGGCGGTGCGTTGATCCTTTGGCAGGCCCAGCGCGAACGGCGCGAGGCCCTGTTGAAATCGCGCTTCGTCTCCAACGTCTCCCATGAGCTGAAAACGCCGCTGACCACCATCCGCATGTACGCCGAACTGTTGAGCGAGGGCGTGGTGCGCGACACAGCCAAGCAATGCCATTACTTGCGGATCCTGGCCGATGAAAGCCGGCGTCTGGCGCGGCTGGTCGACAATGTGCTCAACTTCAGCCGGCTGGAGCAGAATCGGCGCACCTGGAAGCTGGAACCTACGAACCTGCACGCCTGGTTGGACGATTGGCTCGAACGGCAGCGCGTATTGCCGGACAAAGCCGGCATGAAGCTTTTCCGGGAACTGGATCGTGACGCCGGTACATTCGAGATCGACCGCGACGCTTTGGAGCAGGTGATGCTGAACCTGCTGGGCAACGCGGTCAAATACGCGGCCGACGGCGGCGAAGTCACGGTCAAGCTGGTGCGTGGTCAGGGCCGTGCAATCGTTGATGTGCTCGATCGCGGTCCGGGTGTGCCGACCGGCCATCGCGAAAAAATCTTTCGCCGCTTCTACCGCATCGACCAGTCGCTCACCACGGAGCAGGCTGGCAGCGGTTTGGGGCTGAGCATTGCCCGTGGTCTGCTGCGCGGTATGCGCGGCGAGTTGCATTGCCTGGCGCGCGAAGGTGGCGGCGCCTGTTTCCGGATTGTGTTGCTTACCTAATGATTCAGTCATGTTACATCCCGGTACAGCAGGCGCTACGAGCCTGCTGCCTCCCGGTACAGCAGGCGCTACG